>NZ_JBAPPI010000466.1:0-3969 GCF_049280035.1 Mycobacterium sp.
GTCCTTTCCTCAACGACTTTCGCGCGCGGCAACAAGCTCGGCGACATACCTGGCGCTGGCGCCGGGGTCCCCGCCGGCCAGCGCCCAGCCGCGGGCACGCACCAGATACGCGGTCGCGGCGGCCTCCGCGGAAACGCCGAGACCACCTTGCACATGCACCGCCACGGTCGCGGCCTTCGACGCTTCCTCGGCCATGAACACAAACGCCGAGGGCGCCAACTCTGGGCGCTCGTCGGGTTCGTTGTCCAGGAACCACGCCGCGCGCCGTGTCAGATTGCGGCCGCCTTGCACCGTGATCGCGATGTTGGCGAGCGGATGGGATATGCCCTGCAGGGTCGAGATCGGGACACCCAGCGTGTAGCGGTTCTTGGCGAACTCCGCCGCGATTGTCATGGCCTCTTCGACCAGGCCCGTCAATGCCGCTGCGGTCAGCACCCGCCATTCATCCAGTGCTCGTTGATATTTCGCCAAAGCGTCGGATCCGCTGGCCAGCACGACGCTGGTGTCGGCGGCCGCCGGATCGACCCACGCCATCGGCAGCCGGCCAATGTTATCCACCTTGGTTGGGCGGGTATCGAACGTCAGCCGCACCACGTCCTCGCCGTCACGGACGATGATCTGGTCGGCGATCGATCCGGTCGGGATCAGCCGAACCCCGCTGACGTTGTCATGTTGCGGGTCAAACGCCGCGAGCTGCTTGCCGTTCACGACGTCGGATTCCGTCGAGCCGAGTCTGGCCAGCAACCGGGCCGCGCACACATGGTCGATCCAGGGCACCGGTGCCAGCGAACGCCCGATCTCCTCAGCCACCAACGTCAGGTCGACCAGTGTCGCACCGTCGCCGCCGGCCGTGTCGGGCAACGCCATGGTCGTTGCCCCCATCGCACACAGCCGCTCCCACAGGCTCTTGTCGAACCCGGATTCCTCTGCGGCACGGACGGTCTCGATCGGGCAGTGCGTTTTGAAGAAATCTCGGTACGCGGCCTGTAACGCCTGGTGATCCTCGGTCAGGCTGTAGTCGAGTCTGCGCAGTTCGTAGCGGTCCATGGTCAGTGCTCCTTCTGGCCCTGAAAGAAGAATTCGTGCGCGTTGTTGTAGAGGTAGTTCTCCAGGACGTCGGCGGGGAGGTCCAGAGCTTGAGCTTCGGGGATGACACGGCGCATTTTCAGCACAGGCCAGTCGGAGGCGTAGATCACCTTGTTGGGCCCGCGGGTCTGCATGTAGTGCAGCAGGCTCTGCGGTAGCCGCTTCGGCGACCAAGCTGACGTCATCAGGCGAAGGTTGGTGTATTTGATCAGCAATCGGATCGCAATGTCCCACCAAGGATCCGCGCCGTGGATCATGCACAGCTTGAGTTCGGGGAACCGCACGCAGACCCGGTCGAGGTGAATGGGGTTCTGCACCTCCCCAGGGATAGGCGGTCCGGGAAGGCCGGTGTTGATGCACAACGGTAGCCCAAGCTCCGCGCATTCGGTGTAGAGCGGGTAGTACACGGCGTCGCTGGGTGGGTACTGGCCGTCGCCCCAGAAGCTCGGTCCCACAGCGGCATACGCGACCGGAAGGTCGTTGACGACAGCGCTGAGCTCCCGCAGCGACGGCATCGGCCGCAGCAGGTTGACCCCGCCCATCGCCAGCGCGAACCGATCAGGCTTGGCTTCGACGAACTTGCGCGCGGTTACCGACGGCTTCACGAGGTTGTCCATCAGCACGGCCTGACGCACACCCTGCTCGTCCATCTCGTCGATCAACTCCGCCAGATCGACCGGCGCGAACATCGACTCCGGACCCTTGAAGTAGTCGTCGCGCACCTTCAGCATCCACGTGGGCTGCTTCTCGGTCTCACCGAAGTGCACATTGACCAGGCAGTCAATCACTCGGCTTGCTGAGCCTGCGTTCATGTCGACATCGGCGCCTTTTCTGTCGCTTGACTTTTCGCCCATCGGTAATCGGCCTTGCCGTTGCCCAAGCGCTGGACGTGATCGACGAAGATCAACTCCTTGGGCACCTTGAACCGCGCCAGCTGCGACGTGCAATGCGTGTGCAGCAGCTCAGGTACCGCCCCGGCTCCGTCGCGCAGTTCGATCAGCGCGACGAGTTCTTCGCCCCAGCGTTCGCTGGGGCGGCCAACCACTAATGCATCGGCGACGGCTGGATGTGCGCGCAAGACTTCTTCGACCTCTTCGACGAAGACCTTTTCGCCGCCGGTGTTGACTACCAGCGAATCACGGCCGTACAGCCGCAACGTGCCGTCCTTCTCCAGACTGGCCCGGTCGCCGGAGATCACCACCCGCTTACCGTCGACGTCGGGGAATGTCTTCCGGGTGGCGTCGGGATCATCGAAGTATCCGAGCGGGATTCGCCCTTCTCGGGCAGCCCAACCGACCTCGTGTTCTCCGGGTCGAAGGAAGTGGCTGTAGTCCTCGGACATGACCAGTCCGCCCTCGCGCAGCGTGAAGGTGTCGGCGTGGGTGTCACCGTGGCTGTTCCCGAATCCCATGTTTCCGGTTTCCGAGGAGCCATATCCGTTGATCAGCGTGATGTCCGGCAGCAGTTCCAGCAGCGCCCGTTGGTATTTCAGATTCGTTGCGGCGCCGCCGGTTCCGATTGCGTTGAGCGACGACAAGTCGTACTGACCGCGCTGCAGCTCGTCAACCAGGGGCGCGGCGTAGGCGTCCCCGACCATCGTCATCATGCCGACCTTTTCGCGCTCAGCCATCTCCCATACCAACCGCGGATCGAGCCTCTTGCTGGTGTCGTATAGCACAACGCTCGTGCCGGCCATGATTGCCGCGAACGCCGTCCACATGCCAGCGGCGTGCATCAGCGGTGACACCGCGAACCACGGCGGTCCGGCGGCTGGGCGCACCTTGTCATGGATCTCCTTGGCGGACGCATGATCGGCCCCCAGCATTGACGACACGTAGAGATCGGACTGGCGCCAGAGCACACCCTTGGGCCGGCCGGTGGTGCCGCCGGTACAGATCATGAGCAGGTCATCCGGCGACGCCGTCACCCGATGGTCGCTATCCCCGTGCGCCAGCGCATCGTCCAGCGACACTGCACCGGGCAGTTCCGGTCCTCCACTTCCGTCTTCGACCGACAGCAACAGATCGGCACCATCGGGCGGAAACACGTCGGCGAACTTCGCGCCCAGAGACTTGTGGTAGATGACGGCGCGCGGCCGCACATAGTCGAGTAGTTCGGAGACTTCACGCGGGGTGTAGTTGTAGTTGACGTTCACCGGAACGGTGCGGGCCTTCAGGCAACCAACCACCATGTCGGGATACAGATCGTTGTGCATGACGAGCGCAACACGGTCCTGCCCGCATTCCCAGCTCTGCAGACTGGCCCGTTCCCGGTGGGCACCGAAGCCCTTTGCGGCAAGGAAGTTCGCCAGCCGACGGGTGCGGTCCGCGGTTTCGGCGAACGTGCTGCGACGATCACCGCACACGGTGATCGGCCGGTCCGGGATGACCTCGGCGATCGCGTCCAGGACCGCCCCTATGGTCCACTCGCTCATGGGTGTGCGTAGCCTGCAGCGTTCAAGCGACCGATCCGACCTTGGCGTTTAGCAAATCCAACGCGTTGTCGCGCATCACCTTTCGGACATCGCCATCATCGAATCCGACCAATTCCTCGGTGAACGACACCGGATCCTCCAAGCCTTCGCCGTGCGGCCAGTCCGACCCGAACAGAATCTTGTCGACGCCGATGTCCGACGCCAGTTCGGACAAGTCATCCTCGTAGTAGGGCGCGATCCAGACATTGTTGCGCAACTGCTCCACCGGATCCTCGGGGAACAGCCGTGGGTGACTGTTAGCGGCTTTCTTCATGCGCTTGATCAGCCGGTGCACGAAGTAGGAGCCGTTTTCGATGCTGACCGCCTTCAGTTTCGGATGGCGGGTGAACACACCGTGCGCGATCATCGAGGCCATTGTGTCGTGGATAGCCCGGTCGTCGGTGAGTATC
>NZ_JBAPPI010000467.1:0-9586 GCF_049280035.1 Mycobacterium sp.
AATCGGTTTCAGGAGCGTTCATTCCGCTCAACGCGGGGAACGGAAGCAAGAAGTTCGTTACCGACATGAAGTGAGTCGGATCTCCGGGGTCGACTCCCCAGAGGTTCGTCGGGCTGACAACGAACCACGGGCCGGCCATCAACAGATTGTCCGTGAAGAACTGTGTTGCATAAATCTCGTTGGCCGGGATGTTGATGATGTCGTCGAACAGGTTGATCGGAATATTGGCGATGGATGCGTCGACCAGACTTGTCTCGGTGCTGCGCATGGGGAGCTCGAAGGGCCGCGCCGCGATCGGCGTGACGGCGACCGCACTGGTCGCAGCGAGCACTGCGGCGGCCAGGGCATACGGACGCGAAGCAGCCTGCATGACGCCCCCTAAATCTGTTCGGTTGACCCGTGAACGATGAACTTACACTAAGAGAATCTCAGTTCGAACAGAAACTGAAGGAATTCGCCGAAATCGTTTCGTGACCAGGCTCACAATTCGCTTACCGCAGTGTAAATTTGGAAAAATGTCCAACATATTGGACAAGTCAGCTAGCCGACGCCGGGCCGGTTCGGAGCCAGACGCGGTTGCCGTAGGCGTCGAGATGCGTCACCTGCTCGACCGGTTTGCGGGTCGTCGGTCCGTAACGCCCGCGCGGCCAGCCGAGCGCCACGACGCAGCACGGCGTCACCGAGCGAGGTAGACCAAGGATTCTCCGTGCCCGCCCCGGTCGCCACAGCGGCAAGGTGATCAGCGATGCACCCAAACTCATGGCACGAGCGGCGAGCAACAAGTTCTGCACGCTGGGATAGATCGACCCCCAGTATCCCGACACGCCGGCATGGGGCATCAGCGAAAACGGCACGCGCCCTTCGCGGACGGTCAGTCGCAGGCAAGCCACCACCAGGACCGGGACCTCGGTGAAGTGATCGACCTGCCACTGGGCCGCACGGATGACCTTCGCTATCGACTCGTCGCGGTCACCGGCGCCCTTGAGCAGCCCGCCGTAGGAGTACTTCCAGCCCTCGCGGTAGCGGTGGGCGAGCTTATCCATCACGCGGCGGTCCTTGACGACAATGAACTCCCAGTTCTGCCCGTTGGCGCCGGTCGGCGCGCGCAGCGCCAATTCGATGCACTTCAACACCACTGCGTCGTCGACCGGGTCGGGATGAACCCGACGCACGGCCCGCTGAGTCATCATCGCGTCGAGTAGCGGCATGTTGAGGCCGGCGAGCGCCTCGGCCGTGGTCGGCGCAAACCGGAACGCATCGGCGTAGGGAGAGGCGGAGTTCGGCGTGTCAGTCATCTGTCGTTTCCTACCTCAACGTTTTCCGAAGCGGCGTCAGGCCTGCTCGGTTATCCACTTAGCGACGAAGTGCTGAATGTCCGGGATTCCTCGCGCGAATTCGCGCGCGATAAAGCTCTCGATCGTGCCACCGACCAGTGGGACTTTGAATTCCACAGTTCCCGCAAATGTCAGCCGCGAACCGTTGTGCGTCGGTGCCAGCAATGCGGTGCCGGAACCGGATCCCGGCGCCCCGGACACCACGACACCGATCTTTCCGCGCAGCTGACCCTCGATCGGTCTCCACGTCTCGGTATGGCGAACTTTCAGATCGCGGCGATAGAACTTCGCGACCACCCCGGGCAGCAGGTCGCGGCCCAGGTCCTGGGTGGTGGACACCCGCACGGTCTGGTCGTCATCGACGATCAAAGATTCCAGCGCGGTGCTCCCGTTGAGGGTCGCAAGCCGGGCCAGCCAATAGTCCTCGTCGCAAAACGCCGAATGAACCTGTTCGACAGTTGCGGGCGAGTCGGCCGACATATCGAACGAATGCGGCATAGTAAACCGAACTCCTTATCGCTTACCGAACAACTCATCCGCCAGGTGGGCAGCGAAAGTCCGCGTCTGCTCCAACTGCTCGGGTTGCACGTTGGTTGGCGGGATGCGAAGACCCAGGTATTTCTGGCGGTACTCACCTGAACCCAGGTAGCTGGTCAGCGACAGCATGGAGCGAAGCGAGTCGCCGGGATAGGTGAAATGAATTTCGTCGACGTACCGCCCGCCCTGTTGCCCAGCGAGCTCGCGCACCGCTTCGAGATTTTCCCGCCAATACAGACGGCACACGACAAACACTGCAAACGGCTTGCCGGACAACAGCTTTCGCGCCTCATCCGACTTCAGGAAGGATCGCATTGGCATGCTGACGGTCTGCCACCAGGTCGGTGAGCCGATGCAGATCAGGTCGTAGTCGCCGTCCCGCGCCGCGTCGGGAATTTTGATCTCCCCGGTTTCACCGCGTTTCTGCGCCCCCAGCACACTCATCATGTCGGGCCACACTCGACGCATCGGGAAGCGGGAGAATTTCTCGGCGTATTTCTGATCGGTGAACTCGATCTGGGCCTTGTGCACGTCGGCTCCACGGGCCGAGAACACCTCCCCCGCGGCCTCGAGCACCTTTTGCGACTGCCCCGTGTAGGAGTAGTACAGCAGCAAAACCCGCGGCGGCCGCTCGCCACGCCCGGCACTGGTCGTATCCGTCATGCCACCTCCATCGTCAAATTTCGCACACTAGCTTTTGCGTGGTGACCCGCCGCGCCCGGCTCCGCCGCGCTTGCGATCACCACTACCCTTGGGGGTCGTGACCGAGAAAGTTTCCATCGACCTCAGCGGTCCGGCGCAGACTATGCTGACCACGCTGTACTGCAAGGCGCTCGATGCCGATTGGGACCAGCCGATTTTGGGCGATGAATTCGCCAAGGAGGCCGTCGCCCGAATCGACTACGACTGGGGCGAACTCAAGGTCACCGACCGCTGGACGCCGCTGGTGACGGTGCGAACCGCCCAGTTCGACATCTGGGCCGCCCAGTTCCTGGCCGCCCACGAGCAGGCCACGGTGATCCACCTGGGTTGCGGTCTGGACAGCAGGGTGTTCCGACTGGATCCCGGTCCCCGCGTGGAATGGTACGACGTCGACTATCCGGCGGTAATCTCGTTGCGCGAGAAGGTTTTTCCGAGCCGTCCGGCATACCATCTGGTTGCCACTGCGGCGACCGACCCGTCCTGGCTCGACCAAATTCCGGTCGGCCGCCCGACATTGCTGTTGGCCGAGGGCATCAGCATGTATTTGACCGAGGATGACGGTGTGGCGCTGCTGCAACACGTCGTCGACAGGTTCGGATCCGGCGAACTGCAGATCGACTTCTACAACTGGGTCATAGTCCGGTCGCAGCGGACACACCGGCTGCAGCGGCAGTCCGGTTCGACCCTGCACTGGGCCGTCAACAAACCGGCCGACATCACCGACCGAGTCTCCGGAGTCCGGTTGCTGTCCGCCGTAACGTTCTTCGACGCGAGCACTTTCGGGCGTGCGTCGGGCGTCTTCCGGTTGATGAAGCAGCTGGTCCGCGCTCTCCCACCGCTGCGCCGAACATTTCAATACCACCGCTACGCCTTCGGGCCGGTTAACTGACACCGCTGGCGGCGTACTGCTCGGCGACGGCGCAGAGCAGCGAATGAATTGCCTCGATCGACTTCTCCGGCTCGGGCCCATGCGAGTGGTACTCGACGTTGAGCCGATCGGCGTATATCTGGGTGAAGTAGATCTCGATTCCGGCGCTGACCGCGAAGTACAACTCACCGTGGGTGGCGGTCACTTCTACTCCCGGAGGTGTACGCACCGGAGGGACCAGACCGTTGTCGGAAAGCAAGACCACGTCGGGCATCCCCGGTGCGTTGCCGACATATTGCGGGCTGAAGTGCAGCCGGGACTGCTGGATCACACCGTCGTCCAAGTCTTTCCGAAACGTCTCGGCGATGTCGCGGGCGAGGTCGATCACGGCGGTCTTGCGGTCGATCTCGGCCAGATAAGTCCCCAACCCCACCGGGTTCGTGCACCCGGTCGCCGACACCGGCGGCGAGAGAAAGTACCGCAGGTCGACCGTATAGATGAACGGCACCGGGATGTTCAGCTTGCCCCGAACCTCCCACTCCGCCATGAGGATAACGGCGGACAGCACGGAGTGCAGACCGAGCTTTTGCGCACGGCAGAGCTCGACGATGGCGTGTGTCTGGCTTTCGCTCAGCTGGCACGACACCATCGGAACTCGCACGGGCGAAGTAGGTTTGACGCCGGTGTCGGCTCTCCGGGACGGCGGAAGATCGTAGGCGAACAACGCCGGCATGAACCGCTCGATACCCGAGCGCGGCCCCTTTTTGATGCCCCGGTCGGCGAGCACGGTCTCGATCGATTCCGGCGCAGGCTGGGCGGTCACCGGGCCGGTGCGTCCGTTGGCGACCAGATCGGTGTAGAAGGACAACAACTCCTCGATGAGGCCGTACATATGATGACCGTCGGCGAGGGCGTGATGGACGTACAGCGTGGGATGCGCTTGTCCGTCGCGGATGAACAGCCGGAGGTGCACCAGCGACTCGGCTTGGTCGAAATGCGGTGGGGGGGCTTCAGTGTCCGGCCCGTCGATTTCCACCACTTCGAGTCCCGAGTGCATGAGATCATCGGCGACGAGTTCGTGACGGCCATCGGCGCCGCGCTCGAGGCGGGCGGTGAGGACCGGGTGCATCTCGAGCAGAAGATCGAAGGCGTCCGACAATGCGTCGACATCGATCGGACCCTCCAGGTGTGCGGCAAG
Source organism: Mycobacterium sp. (assembly GCF_049280035.1). GTDB lineage: Bacteria > Actinomycetota > Actinomycetes > Mycobacteriales > Mycobacteriaceae > Mycobacterium. Next base: position 4,640 of record NZ_JBAPPI010000467.1, read on the forward strand.
GCCCACGAAGTTGTGCGTCTCGGCGAGCATCTCCTCGCTAAGCGCCAGCTTGCGAATGACCGATGATGGAAACACTACGACAAGTCCACCAGTTCCATTTCGTCGCTGCCGGAGTCCAGTTCGTCCTCGGCGAGGGCTTCCCGAATCAGCTCCATCAGTGTTCGTGAGAACCCGTCGGCCAGCGACTGCACGGTGGCCGCGTCGACCCTGCGGGTGTCGTACCACCAATCCAGGTGCAACACGCCCGCCGTGCGGAACACCCGGAACTCTATTGCGTGACCGAGCCCGGGAAGCACTTCGCGCACCGGCAACGCGGTGTCGGTGTCTAACTGAACAGCCACGTCTTCGCTCAGCGACGGCAGGTCGGGAATCGTGCCGATGTAGGAGAAGTAGATGTCGGCCGGGCCGGTGGCGCCGAGCCTCCGCGCTGTCGGTGCGTACAGGTAACGCAGCAGGCCATAGCCGATCCCGTAGTGCGGGACGGCATTCAGCATGCTGTGCACGTCGTCGAGCAGTTGCTTGGCGCTGGAATCGTCGCTCTTGGCACAGGTGAGCGCGACCGGGTAAACGGTGGTGAACCAGCCCACCGTGCGACGCAGGTCGATGTCGGGTTTGAGCACCGATCGACCCTCGCCGCTGAGGTCGACGGCGACTGTCCCCTCGCCGACCGCAGTAGCGATCATCCGGCTCAACGCGGCCAGCAGCATTTCGTCGATGGGCACCCGCAGCCGCCGCCGCGCGTCGTCGATCTCGGTGGTCTCCGCGACCGTCAATGCCGACGCAATCCGGGCCAGATCGGCGACACCCGGGGCTTCGTCGCGGTCGTCGCCGGCAACCCGCAGGTTCGCGGCCGTCGCCGTCTGCAGCCAGAAGTCGCGGCTTTCGACGACGGCGGGATGCACGGCCAGCGCCGCGCAGCGCTGGGACCACTCGACCCACGGCGTGGTGATCGGTTGCAGCGCAATCTCTTCACCGGCCAACCGTTGGCCGAACGCGGTGAAGATGTCGGTGAGCAAGATATCGCGCGACGCATTGTCGGCGGCGATCGCCGGAACACTCATCGCGAGGTAGCACGAACCGCCCGGCACACCACGGACATAGGTGGCGATCAGCGGCGAGCTCGACAGATCCTGTTCCCGCATCTGCTGGCTCAGGATCGTCAGCAGCGCTTCGCGCTCCTGCGGGCTTCCTGGCGAGACGTCGTCGGGAAGAGCGCGGGTGGCCAGTTCGTTCAGTTCCGCCGGCTCGGCGACAACCTGCTCCCACGTGCCCGCCCGTTCGACGACGCGCAGGCGCAGCGCTTCGTGGTGATTGCTGACGGCGGTGAGCACCGCGCGGATGTCGTCCACCGCAATATCGGGCCGAAGCTGCAGGATCAGCGGAACACGCCACTGGCCGTGCTCGCGGACCCCATGCTCGAGGAAGTAGGAGATGTTCGGCGGAACCGGCGGATGCGTCACGTCGCCTGGTGATTGGCGTGCCAACCCACCTGCCGTGTATCGGGCCGTCAGCGCTTTGGCGAGCGCGGCGATGGTTTGGTTGTCGTAGAGGTCTTGCGGTGTGAGGTCCAGCCCTTCGTTGGACGCGGTCATCGCCACGCTGATCGCGACCAGCGAGTCACCGCCCAGCTCAAAGAAGTTGGCCTTGCGGTCGACAGAGCTGAGGCCCAGGCACTGCCCCCAGATTCGCTGCAGCGTCGCCTCCATCGGCGACTTGCCGTTTTTGGCCGCATGGGTTGCATCGGCAGTCCCGCCTGGCGCCGAGCCGGCGGCACCGTTGGTTACCGCGGCATCGGCCGCCCAGCTTGTCGCGCGGTGCTCCACCCAATGCCGTTGGCGTTCAAACGGATAGCCGGGGAGCGTCACCAGATGCGCTGGCTGCCCGCCGCGCAGCGGTGCCCAGTCCACATCGACTCCCGCCGCCCAAAGCTGGCCAAGCGCCAGCAGGAAGGCGTCTCGATCGGCACGGTTCTGAGCGTGATGGCGCATCAACCGCACCGCGCTGTGTCCGCTGGACCACCTGGTGTGCCGAGTCGCCGACGCGGTGAGCGTGCCGCCGGGCCCGACTTCCACAAGGATGCGGTGCGGATCGGCGAGCAACACATCGACTTCGTCGGAGAACCGGACCGTCGACCGAACCTGGCGCGCCCACGTCGCGGGATTGATGGCCTCGCTGGCGGCCAGCCAGGTTCCAGTTACGTTGGACAGCAACGGAATTTGCGGCTCGCGAAGCGTCTGCCGGGAGAGGAAGCCGGTGAACTCGGGAATCATCGAATCCATCAACCGCGAGTGGAACGCGTGCGACGTGCGGACCCGACGCGCGACGATCCCCTTCTCGGTGAGCCGATCGTTGAATCGACGGATGCTCTCCTCGGACCCGGCGACGACGCAGCCACCCGGCTCGTTAACCGCGGCGACGTCGACATCACCGGTCAGGTGCTCGGCAACGGCATCGGGGCTCAGCGCCACCGCGACCATCACTCCCCGTGGCGCGGCATGCATCAGACGGGCCCGCATCGACACCACTTTGATGGCCGTGTCGATGTCGAAGACGCCGGCGATGGTTCCCGCCACGTACTCACCGATGCTGTGCCCGGCCATCGCCGCCGGGCGAACGCCGTAGCTCTCGACAAGCTTGGCCAGCGCATACTCGACGGTGAATAGGGCGGGCTGGGTGCGGTCGGTGCGTTCCAGATTGCGCGCTGTGCCCTCGAAGATCTCCGCACGCAGGTCGACGCTCAGCTCGTCACCGAAGCCCGCGGCGCACTCATCGAAGTGCTCCGCGAACACCGGCTCGGAATCGTAGAGGCCGCGCGCCATCCCAATGTGCTGCGCACCCTGACCGGGAAACAGGAAGACGACTCGCTCCGAATTGTCGCCACTCTGCGCGAATTCGCCGACGAACACGTTGTCGTTCTCGGCCGCCTCCAGCACCGCGACCGCATCGTGGCGATCTGTGACGATCGCGGCCATCCGGATATTCTCTTTGCGGCGGCGCGTGAGGGTGTGTGCGACGTCGGGCAGGCTGACCTCATCGGCGCCGGACAATTCGGCGGCCAGCGCCGAGCGTGACTGCTGCAGTGCGTCGTTGCTTCGAGCAGACATCAGCAGCACCTGCGGGCCGGGTTTCGGTATTGACACCGGCACAGTCGGCGCCTCTTCGAGCACCACGTGCGCGTTGGTGCCGCCGACACCGAATGAGCTGACGCCCGCGCGCAGAACGCCGTCCCATTCCCACCGGCCGTATTCGCTGCGCACGGCGAAGGGTCCACGGTCGAGGTGCAATTCGGGGTTGGGGCTGGTGTAATGCAGCGTCGCCGGAATTGCCCGGTGCTTGAGGCACAGGATCGCCTTGATCAGGCTGGCGATCCCGGCGGCCGACTCCAGGTGGCCGATGTTGGACTTGACCGAGCCGACATAGCACGGACCGGAACGTGTCTCCTCGGACACCTCGAATGCTTGCCGCAGACCTTCGATTTCGATCGGGTCGCCCAGCGGCGTGCCGGTTCCGTGCGTCTCGATGTAGCTCACCGTCGACGAGTCGACGTCGGCGATCGCCTGCGCCTCGGCGATGACGTCGGCCTGACCGGCCGCGTTGGGAGCGGCATAGGTCATCTTCGTCGCGCCGTCATTGTTCAGCGCCGATCCGCGGATCACGGCGTGGATGCGGTCGCCGTCATCGACGGCGTCCTGCAACGCTTTCAGCACCACCACACCGACGCCGCTGCCGAAAATCGTCCCGTCCGAGCGCACGTCGAACGGCCGGCAATGGCCGGTTGGCGACACCATCGATCCGGGGGCGTACCAATACCCGACGTGATGCGGGATGCGCAGCGATGCGCCACCGGCCAGCGCCATCTCGCACTCGCCGTTCAGGATGCTTTGGCAGGCCAGGTGCACCGCGACCAACGCCGACGAACAGGCCGTCTGCACCGAGAGCGCGGGCCCGCGCAGGTTGAACGCATGAGCCACCTTGGTAGCCAGGTAGTCCTTGTCGTTCTGCAACGACAGGTTGACCATGTCGAAGGTAATGCCTTGTCCCATCACCACATTGGGGTCGTGGTTAGACATGATGTTGTGCAGCAGGTACCCGCTGGTGGTGCTGGTCGCGTACACGCCGACCGAACCCTCGATATTGGCGGGGTCGTAGCCGGCGTCTTCGATCGCGTGCCACGCGGTCTGCAGGAACAGCCGATGTTGCGGATCGGTCGAGCGCGCTACTTGCGGCGTGAAGCCGAAGAAGTCGGCGTCGAATTCGTCGATCCCGTCCACCAATGCGGCGCGCCGCACGTACGCGTGATTCGCCAGCGCCTTCTCGGGGATGCCCTCGGCCAGCAGGTCGTCTTCGGACAAGGTGACGATCGACTCCTCGCCGCGGCGCAGGTTGTCCCAGAAAGCCGACAGCGTGTTGGCGCCGGGCAACCTGGCCGCCATGCCGACGACCGCAATCGCGTTAGGCGGCAGTTCGCTGCTGCTGGTCACACTCGATCCCCTACCTTTCGCCTGGCCGCAGCTCGCTGCCGGGCCGCGGCGCGCTGCTTGGCTCTATCGCGAACCCCGCTGCCGCTATCAGCCTTTTCCTCGGTCTCGAGGCCCAGCTGACGGATCAGGTCGGTCGTCAGCGCAGCCAGCGAGGCACCCTGCAACAACAGGGCCACCGGCGGTTCGACACCGAAGTCGCCACGAACAGTGTTGCGGATACGCACCGCCATAAGCGAATCCATGCCCAATTCGGTCAACGGCTGATCGGCGTCGAGCGTGCTGCCCTTCGGGTAGCCCATGATGGCCAGGATGCGGCCGCTCAGTCGCGCGATGACGACGCGGTTGACTTCGGCGGGGTCCATCTCGCGCAACGCGTCGGGGCCCGCCCAGTCGTCGTCGGCGCTGTCGATGTCGAGTTCTTCGGCCAACTTGGCGAAATAGCCGAGTTGCTGGATCTCCGGGAACG
>NZ_JBAPPI010000468.1:0-1539 GCF_049280035.1 Mycobacterium sp.
ACCTCATCTTCCGGCGCACCACCCGGCTCTCCGGCCCAGCCCAATCGGTCGCGATACGGTCGGCGAAACCGGCGAGGTGCATGGTGTTGACGAAAATCGTTGGATGTCCTTGGCTTTCGGCGTATGCGGGGTCGAAGTGGCCCGGGAAGTAATCCCACGTCGCGCCGGAGTTCATCACCACCCGCTGGTACGTGATCTCATCGCGTACCTCAGGCAAATCCACCGGAACGGTGATCCGCTCCCAATTCATGACGTACCCGGGGTGAAGCGCAACAAGGTATTCCGGTTTCTGGCCACCACCGCTCCGTCTTGGCGGGTGAAGGTGTCCAACGTCTCGACGAAATGGCCAACGCCGAGCTTGGTGTGCTTCTCCGGTGAAACCGACACCACTTCCTCGACGACGGTCAGCAGGTCGCCCTCGACGATGGGCAGCGGAAACTCGGCCTCGTTGGCCGCATTGATAAATGTGGTGCCGGGCAACGGCACTCGGAGGGCGATCGCCGACACGGGCGGTCGCCCGGTCGGCTCCCACGGCGGGGGGGTCAGCCACCCCATCAGCAACCCCGGCGGCGCCAACAATCCTCCCCAGATGCGCGCGGCGAACTCGGCATCCCAATACGACGGATTGCCATCACGTACCGTGGCGGCGAACAATTGGATCCGGGCCGCACTGACCACCGTCCCCGCAGTTCTTGGCTCGCTCGTCACCCCGACCATCCGCACGGCGTCCTCATACGTGCCGAACGCCAGCCGGTAACTGATTGGTGTCGTCAAAGGATGCCGCTTTCGTCACACCGTGAGCGAATGCCCGTTCGACACCGAATCCCATTCCAGCTCACGGGACGTGAAGTACCAGCCGCCGCGTTCGTAGATGAGTTGATCCCGATAAGCTCCGGTGGCGCGCAGAGTGGTAGCGCCATCTTCACTGACGGCGAAAAGCAGTGCGACGCAACGCTGAGTCGCGTTGACACCGTCGACGGTGATTTCGTGATCGACGGTGACCAGCCGTCCCCTGGCACCGTCGAAGGCAGCACTAAGGTTGGTGAATTCTTCACCGTCGCGGGTGAATCGGGCACCGGAGTGGCGGAATGTCGCGATCCAGCCGTTGCGGTCGCCGTCGAAATAGCATCGGTTGTGCCGTGCGGTCAGATTCAGGATGGCGTCGCGTCCCGCCGCACCGTCGAGCACGTACTGCTGCTGGTAGGTCATGGCCATTTGTTCTCCCTGTTTCACCGGCTGACGATGTATCCGTGGCTTTCTCGATCCCAGGCTCCGGGTCCGACACCCCGGGCGCGAAGAATATCCTTGCGAACCCGCCCGATAACGGTCTTTGGCAGCTCGTCGACCACCTCCACATATCGCGGCACGCAGAAGTACGGCATCCGGGCGCTGCAAAAGTCCAGCAGCTCGGCATAATCAAACGTAGCGTCCGGTTGCACCGCGACGACAAGCAGGATGTCGTCCTCACCGAGGTCGCTGGGCACACCCACCGCCGCAGCTTCGAGCACCGCCGGATGACCCAGCACAACAGTCTCGACT
>NZ_JBAPPI010000469.1:0-2587 GCF_049280035.1 Mycobacterium sp.
CGACACCGCAATGCTGCATTCCGGGGCGGCCCAGTCGTACCGCGCGCGCAAGCACGCTCAAGACGGAGCGAATCACTTGTCAGTGGCGGCGCCAGTAGTCGGGATGTTCGGCGGATTCGACGCCGCCGAAGAGTTCCACGACGCCGTGACCTCGGCGCACGCCCACCACGTCAAAACCCTGCAAAGCCACCAGCAGAACCTCGACGAGGTCGGCACGAAGGCGCATCACGTGGCGTCATCGTTCTCGGCGATGGACGACAACAATGCGAAGGCGTTGCGGGAAGTGTAGTGACGCTGACCTACATGAGCCGGGACGTGCTGGCCAAGCTTGCCGGCGGCGACCCCTGGAAGGTCAACGCAACACTACAAAGCGGCCAACCGGCGCAGATTGCCGACCTTGGGCAAGCGTTTCATAACGCGGGTCAATGCACACAAGAAGCTGACAAAGCGTTCGGCGAGGCGCGCCGCCGCGTCGATGCGTGGATCCGTGACAATGGGCAGCATCCGATCAACGACTCGGCCCAAGTGCAACGGACGGCCGCCGCACTGGGTCTGCAAGCCGCCCAGTTGCCCAAAATTGCCGTCGACCTAGAAAATGTCGCCGCGGCGCTGGCGCAGGCGCAGGCAACCGCAAACGGCTACATCACTGCGTTGGAGGCTCGCCTGCAAACTCTCGACGACTGGATCGGCCAAGCCGACGACCTGATCAAGCAGGACGAAAAACTCCTCCCCCAAACCGACGACGAGGAGGACATCTGCGACCTTGAAGACGACATCGATCGGCTTGAGGAATACATCAACGATTGTGAACGCGAAGCCATCGACGACACGAAAGCAACGCTGCAGCAGGTCGAGAAAGTCCGCAACGACTATGCGGACGGGCTGAAAAAGGCCGAGGACAACCTGCGCACCGACGGATACGATCCGGCTGCGATTCATCCGGTGGACGGTGAAGACACCAAAGACCAAGCGGCCATGGACATTCCACCATCCGGACTCGATGCCGGCGAGCTGACCGACATTAAGCGTGTCACCAATCAGGCCGTTGTGGATCAGATGGACAAGGTGCGCGCCGCGCAGAAGGCTGTTGACGACGCGGCGGCGACGACCTACACGAAAGGCCCAGGCTCTCCGGAGGGAGAGGCCGCGTTTGCGAGACTGCCCCAGCTCAAGAAAAACCTCGCCGACGCCCTCAACGGTCTGGGCAAGCTGCCCGATTACAACAACATCGATCCCGCGGCCATGCGCACCAGCCCAGATGGCCATTTCCTGTTCGGCTACAACGCCGACGGGCAGCCGGTACAAGTTACGGGCCAGCTGAAGAACGGCACCGGCGAAATTTTCGACCAGGGCACCGGAACCTATTACACCTTCAAGGACGGCAAGCTCGTCGGCACCCGCACGCCAGATCCCGGCCGCGTCGAAGCCACCGACGAACCGCTGCTGAGCGCCGTCACGCTGGCCGTCGGGGCGCCGGAACTGAAGGCTGGCGGCGAAGCCGTCGTGCAAGGCTTCAAGGCGCTCTTAGAACGGCGAGCGCTCGGCCTCGGCGCCGACATCACGTCGGACAACGTCCTTCCACAGACCTTCGCCGCGGCCGAAAGTCGCGCCGAGGCAGCCGCCCATCACCTTGCCACTGAACATGTCCCGACATCGCTTCCCCCAGGCGCCGCTGCCGACCACCCGGCCCCGATCACCACAATCGATCATCCCCCACCCGTGACGACGCACGACGCACCCGTTCCAGGTGGCGGGACGCATCCCGCACCCCCACCACCCGAGCTGAGCCCTGAGCCTGTGGCGCCCAGCCCTGAGTTCACCTTGGACAACCCGTTAGATCACATGACGTCCGAGTTGCGGGCACTGTCCGAACAACATCTCACCGGAAGCGGGGAAACCGTGCTCGGACCGTACAATCCGGCAGATGGCGGTCCGTCGTACATTGAGGTCGCAGAGCAGCACGGAGCCAGCTATTTCGACATCGGGGAAGCATGGAATACAGCGACTCCCACCGAACGGCTCGCCGCAAATCAACATGTACTCGACATCGCTATCGCCAACCGCGACAGCATTACACTCTCAGTGCCGTTCCGCATGATTCGCGAAGAGTCATACACCGCCGCTGAAATCAGATATCTCGAAGCCCATGGCTATCAGCGTAGCGGACTCAATACATTGGTTCCGTCCAGTCAAGGAGCACATTAGATGACGAGATTGTTGGAGCTTTTCCTCCGTTACCTTGGAGTACTGTACTTGGACCCGAGCTACCGTATCACCAATTCAAGTACTAGTGGCTCACCGACGGAGAACGCATCCTTACGCTTGACCGGAGACACCTTGAGTTGGCATCTAATCAATGATCGAGGTCAGGTTTACCTGGCGGTTGCACCGACGAGGCTAGAGACACGCGAGAACTGGTTTCGAATAACTTCGGTGCGGCAATACCTCGATCATGTGGAAGAGCAAGGTACGTTGCTCACCGATGAGCTTGCGTCATGGCTGAGTCATAACGTTAGCCGGGTGGAGGAGTTGTTCGCCAACGATTCAATCGCTGCGAGCTCCTGCAAGGCGCTCATTGATCTAGAGG
>NZ_JBAPPI010000470.1:0-6287 GCF_049280035.1 Mycobacterium sp.
CCGGACGGTTCTGTTCGAGGCGCTGTTCCTGCTCGGCGTTCTCGTTGGCACGTTCCAGATCCTCATTGCCGTGTTCAAGCTCGGTGATCTGACCCGATACATTTCCGAATCGGTGATCCTCGGCTTCCTGTTGGCCGCGGCACTGCTGATCGCGGTGGGTCAGCTCGGCAATGCACTGGGGGTGAAGGATCAGGGCACTGGGCGGATGCCGGTGCTGAAACGCACCTACCTCACGCTGTTCCACGGTGATGCGTTAAACTACCGCGCATTGATCCTCAGCATTGCGACCGTGGTGTTGGCGGTCCTCCTGCGTCGACTGGTGAAACGCTATGGGCTGCCACAACTCGACTTGCTGGCGGTACTGGTAATCGCGGCTCTGATCTCCTACCTAGCCGGGTGGTCGACCGAAGATCACAGCGGCAACACCGCGGTGGCCCTCACCGCGAGAATTCCGCAGGGTCTGCCCACCCCACACATCCCGGCCGTGCAACTTGGGGAGGTGGGCCAGCTGTCGGAAGGCGCGCTGGCCATCGCATTCATCGGCCTGCTCGAGGCGCTGTCGATCGCTAAGGCCATCGCCTATCAGAGTGGTCAGAAGCTCGACTACAACCGGCAGATCCTCGCGGAGGGCCTGGCCAATCTCACCGGAGGGTTCTTCCAGGCCGTGCCGGGTTCGGGCTCGGTGTCGCGCTCGCCGATCAACTTCCAGGCCGGTGCGGTTTCACGGTTCTCCGGAGTCGTTGCCTCAATAACCGTTGCCGTGGCAGTGCTACTCTTCGCGCCGCTGCTGCATTACATGCCGCGCGCGGCACTGGCCGGTCTTCTGCTCATCACGGCCGCGCGCCTCATCGACTACAAGCGGGTGCGCTACACGCTGAGAGCTTCCCGCTACGACGCGGGGCTGGTAATCATCACCGCGCTCACCGGGGTGCTGATCGACCTGGATACAGCGGTCTTGCTGGGCGTCGCCTTGTCGATTCTCTTGTTCGTGCCGCGCGCGGCGAAGCTGAAGGCCAAGGAGTTGGTCGTAACCCCCGAACGGGTGGTGCGCGAGAGGGTGCCCGGTGATCCGGGCAATCCGTCGACAATCATCTACGACTTCGAAGGCGAACTATTCTTCGGTGCCGCACCCGAACTCGAACGGTATTTGGAAGCGCTGGGCGAGCGGATCAGACGAGACGACATCAAGTTCCTCGTGCTGCGGCTAAAGCGGGTGCGCCACCCGGATGCCGTTGTCATCGAGCGGATCGAGAAATTCCTACGGGAGCAACATGACCGCGGCGTGACCGCCCTACTCGCGGGCGTGCAACCCGACCTGTGGACCCTACTGAAGAATGTCGGCTTCGAGGGATGGTTCCCATCCGAGCGCATCTTCCCCGAAGAGGACGAGGAATTCTCGGCGACGCTGAAGGCTGTCCGCTACGCCCATGCCCTACGCGGTCTCGACGAATCCCGCGCGCCGGTTCCCGCGGCTGCCGTCGCCAGCAACGGAGATCGCGAGCCCTACTACTATCTGGTTTAAGCCGCGCTGAGTCTTAGAAGAAGAACCCGGCATACGGCGCTTCAGGCACCGCGAACAGTCGATCGGCTACGACAATCGCCGACGGGTTGTCAGCGCGGGCCAGCCGCGCGGCAGCGAGACTGTGCCAGGTCGCACCACCGAGCAGAACGCAGGCCAGCCCCTCGATACCGACGTGCAATTCGGGGAGCCGGTCCGTCGGTTGGGCACCGTCGCCCGTGATAGTGACGACGGCTGAATTGTTCGGCAGGAGCGGGTCATTGACTGCGATGGTGACGGCGCCGTCGCCCTCATATCGGCGTGCCGACAAGGCCTTCGGCGCATCGACGATGCGGAGCCACGTTTCGTCATGCATCGCGGTAACCCGCGCGGCCCGTCGATCGACAAGCAGCCAGGGCAGCGGATCGTCGACCGGCAACATCCAGAACATCACGCGGTCAATAAGATCGAGCCCAAGCAGAAAACGCAGCAGCCCAAGATAAGCCTCCTCAGTGGGCGCAAAGAAATCCTCGACAACGATGGTGCGCTGATCGCTCACGAACCACGTCTGGGTGTCGATAGGACGGTACCGGACGAAACCCGATTCTGATCCCGGCTCGCCATGCACCGCGACATACCAAGCCCCCGAGGCGGATTCGGTGCGCAGCCGCAGGCCCTCCCACCAAACTTGGGGACGGTCGATGGTTCCCGGCCGGCACGAACGATTCTCGGTATAGATCCGGGGCAGGACATCCCATGCTTGCGCGGCGTCGATCAAGCGCACCGGACCACCGGTTCCGACGTCGGGCCGTAGCGCGCCGCGTGCTGTCTGAACCGCTACGCTTTGCGATGAACTCGCGACGCCGTAGCCGTACCGCTCATAGATCGTAGCCTCCGAAGCCCGCAACGTCGCTACCACCTCACCCCGTGTGTCGATATCGCGCAACTGATGGCGTACCAGCTCGGTAGCGATACCTTTTCGGGTGAACGACGGCAGCACCCCGATATGTGTCACGGCGGCGTGGCCCACCACCGCGCCACCGGGCAGGGTCAGCCCGCTAGTGACAGCGTCAGCGGTGCCAACGAGTTGCCCGGCGACGAACGCTCCGACGGTGCGGCCGGGCTCGAGCAGCTTGGTGATCTGGCCGGGGGCCAGTTTGGGCAGTGGTGGAAATCCGACCATGGCGGTGCGAAACAGGTTGGCCGCAGCGATGAGGTCGTCCTCGCCGTCGAGAACGCGAATCTCGGTGGTCATGCGACCATCATGTCTCGGGACGCGGCCTGACCCCTGTGGATCCCCGTGACGTTCGCCGATCGCAAAACCGTCGATACCGAGTTCCCCGGCAGGGCATTTCTCACCCAAACAGGATCCGGGCGATGACCTTATGAACTAGTTAACAGAAACTTCATCCGACGCCCGCACCGCCCAATTGCTCCGACGGCCTGCGCAAACCCACGAACATCGTACTTCGTTCCCGCACTAGTCCTGACCTGTGCAGAGCTTGGCATCGACCTGCGTAGCTAACCGAGTGGGCGGCAAGCTGCATGTGAGCGCGTCCGCTGTGATCTTCTTCTGCGGGCGATTTGTGCCCGGGCGATACGTCACTCGCACCCAGGAACCGGCCCAAGGACGGCCCCTCCGATTTGCGAACAACGCGGAAAAGAAAAAAAATGTCTCCATGAAGAAAAAACTGGTGATTGCCGCGGCCGCCCTCGGGGCTGCATTGTTGTCCAGCGGCGCAGTTGCCCTTGCTGACCCCGCCGCGCCGGGACCTGACCCGAAGGGGCCGAAGTGCTGGGGAGAGAACGATACGGGTTATATGCATTGGGCGTACACGCCCTGCGGCTGGACTTATTCGGACGACAATGGCTGGCAGCAGGCTCCGCCGCCCCCAAACCCGTGACGGGTTCGCGCGTCACCAACTAAACCTTCACCGGCCGGCGGCGACTGAGCACATTCACCGCGTGGTCGCGCGGGAACCTCGCCTGCGGTGGTTCGGTGTTTAACCGTCGTGTTGCAGCGCTGGACGGGTGGGCGCGGGTCCGGTCGCAGACACCGACACTGACCGCCTTGCTGATCCACCCCGCTGCTAGGTCCCGGTGACAACAAGCGGATCGTGTAGCACCCGAGTGCCGTCGTACAGTCCGTCGATGGCCGCCAATCTCATACCCCGCGCCCAACGCATCTGGATGTCGAGGGCGCCCTTCATGCCTGCGTCATGGCGTCCAACAAACCCTGGGACGCTGCCGCGCGAACACTCTTAGCCCGCGAAACCGGAGCGCGCGTGCCGATCAGCCAGCGGCGGTTATCCAAACGGCCAGCGTTGGGCCCCTGACAGGATCTGGCGTTTAGGCCCACGCTTGGCCATGTAGCGCACCCGACAATGTTGCCCGCGCGCCACTGAGACAGCCCGCTGCCAGTTGAGCGCCAGCGTGCCCCGCGGCGACCTCACCGTTGCGCGTTTTGATCGAATGGACCTAACGTCCACCATCTGCGAAAAGAGCAAACCCAATGGACGCACAGGACGAGCAGGATGCTGCCGCGCCGCCGACGCCGACGGACACCGAGTCGGAGCCGACGCTGATCACCGCCACCGGGCTGGGGGTGGACGGCGAGCACGGGCCGCTTTTCTCGGGCATCGATCTCGCACTCACCCCGGGATTCCACGCCATCCAAATGCCCGGAGGACCAGGGCAGACAGCTCTGCTGTTGACACTTGCCGGACGGCTGAAGGCCACCCACGGCACGGTGACTGTGCTCGGTGATTCGGAACCGCGTGCCATCCGCCGGCACTGCTCGATCGCGGCATTCGATGACATCGATGACCTGGAGGAGTCAGTGACAGTGCAGACCGTGCTCGCCGAGCAGCGCGGGTGGCTGGCGCCGTGGTACGCGCGGGTGCCGGTCCAGTCCGGTCAGGCCGAACTGGCCGAAGTCTTCGGCGAGATGGCCCCGCCGTCGGTCGAGACCTACATCGTGGAGCTGTCCGACCTGGAACTGTTCTTGCTTCGAATCACTCTGGCGCTGTTTTCCGACCGTCCGATCCTGGTGGTCGGCGACCTCGAGCAGGTGCGGGACAACTCACGGCGGGCGCTCGCGGTCGAGCGGCTCGGCGCGATCGCGACGCAGCGCACCGTCGTCGTGGGAGTGACCAACCCGCTCGGCACCGACGCCCCCGCCCATGACCTACATGATCACCGCACCCTGACGGGAAGGGGCTAACGATGCTTGCCGGGCTCGCATTTGGTTCGGAAATAAAGCGTTTCGGCCGCAGTCGCATGACCCGCGCAGCGATCGTGGTCTTGATGCTGCTCCCGCTCGTCTACGGCGCGCTGTACCTCTGGGCGTACTGGGATCCCTTCGGCCATGTGAACAAGATGCCCGTGGCGCTGGTCAATTCCGACCGCGGCGCCGTCGTCTCCGGGCAGCAAATCAACGCCGGCTCCGAGATAGCCAAAAGCCTGACGGCCGACCGCAGCCTGGACTGGCACGTCGTCAGGCCCGAAGAGGCCCGCGATGGAGTCGAACACGGCAAGTACTACTTCATGCTCGAGCTGCCGCCCGACTTCAGCGCGGCGATCGCATCACCTGTGACCGGGCAACCGAGACAAGCCAACCTCATCGCCGTGTACAACGATGCCAACAACTACATCTCGTCAAGCATCGGCCGCACAGCCATCGACCAGGTACTTAACGCGGTATCGAGCCGGATCTCCGGGCAGGCGGTCAATCAGGTGCTGTCCGTAGTCCTCTCGTCCGGGGCAGGGATCAAGCAGGCCGCTGACGGGGCGAAGCAACTCGCCGACGGCGCGGCGCGGGTCGATGACGGCGCCGGCCAGCTTTCAGCCGGTCTGCACACCGCCCGCTCCGGCTCGGCGCAACTTGCCACCGGCGCCAAGCAGCTTTCCGACGGCATTAACGAAGCCACCGAGCCACTGCTCGCGGTGAGCAAGGCGCTCTCGACGGTCGGCGGCAACACCGACCAGCTGCGCCAGGGTGCAGCCGCGATGCAGCAGGCCGCCGACCAGATCAATGCCATCGCACTAGCACAAGACGCCGCTGCCAACACACTCTCGTCGGTGATAGGTCAACTCTCCGCAAGCCAAGATCCAGTGGCAAGCAATGCCGCCGCGGCTTTGCACGGGATACAAGACCAGCTCCGACAACACCAGTTCACACCGCAGATCCGTCAGCAGGTCACCGATGCGCAGAACGCCGCGATCGCGATGTCCTCGACGCTGGGCGCACCCGGTAGTCCACTGAAATCCGCCCTCGACCAAGTCGGCAGCAAGGGACAGGAGCTGACGGACAAGCTCACCCAACTACGTAACGGCGCCCAGCAGGTCGCTTCCGGAAACGCTCAGTTGGCAAGCGGCATCGCGAAACTCGACGACGGGGCGCAACAGCTGACATCGGGTACCGGGCAACTCAAGGCGGGATCGGCCGAGCTGGCGACCAAACTCGCTGACGGCGCCAAGCAGGCGCCCAACTGGACGACCCGGCAGAAAGAGGCGATCGCCGACACTATCGGTGGCCCGGTTCAGCTGGAAGCCACACATGAGAACGCCGCGCCCAACTTCGGTACCGGCATGGCGCCGTTCTTCCTTACCCTCGCCTTGTTCTTCGGTGCGCTGGTGCTGTGGATGGTGCTGCGGCCCTTGCAAACCCGCGCCATCGCCGCCGAAGTGATCGCGATCCGCGTGGCGCTTTCCAGCTACCTCCCCGCAGCAGTGATCGGGATAATGCAGGCGATAATCCTCTACGGCGTAGTGCGATTCGCCCTCGGGA
>NZ_JBAPPI010000471.1:0-4400 GCF_049280035.1 Mycobacterium sp.
GCGTGCCCTATGTCATCAACCCGCGGATGGTCCGCGGATTGGACTACTACACCAAGACAACCTTCGAGTTCGTGCACGACGGGTTGGGCGCGCAATCCGGCATCGGCGGCGGTGGCCGCTACGACGGCCTGATGCGCCAGCTCGGCGGACAGGACCTGTCTGGTATCGGGTTCGGTATCGGCGTCGACCGCACCTTGTTGGCGTTGCGCGCCGAGGGCAAAGAGGTCGGGCAGACCGCCCGCTGCGACGTGTTTGGAGTGCCGCTGGTCGAGCCGGCCAAGCTGCGGCTGGCGGTGCTGGCCGGGCAGCTGCGGGCCGCCGGGGTGCGAGTGGATCTGGCTTACGGTGACCGCGCCATCAAGGGCGCGATGCGGGCCGCCGACCGATCCGGTGCGCGGCTGGCGCTGGTCGCCGGTGATCGCGACATCGAAGCCGGAACCATCGGCGTGAAGGATCTGACGACCGGTGAGCAGGTCGATGTGACGACGGATTCCGTTGTCGCCGAAGTTCTTTCGCGGCTAACTCACTGAAACCTCTTTTGCCACTCTGGTTCCAGCGGTTTCTTGGCTGTGATACCTGTCGGTTGGCGGCGGTATTAGTCAGGTAGCTGCCCGACGAATTGCGCCAACGCGGCGCCGATTTCGTCCGGACTGTCCTCCTGGATGAAATGCACGCCGGGAACGGTGATTTCGATCAGGTTCCGCCAGCTGCGGACGTAGTCGCGGATTCGCCCGGTCACGATCGCGCCGGGGTCCGCATTGATAAACAGCTTTGGCACGTCGCTTTCCGCGAGCCAGCTCCGATATTCGTCGACCACGGCGACGACCTCGGCTGGCTCGCCGTCGATCGGGATATTCCGCGGCCAAGACAACGTTGGCCGCCGGTCCTCTCCCGCTTTGGCGAACGGCCGTCGGTAGTGGTCCATCTCCTCGTCGGACAGCCGTCGCCGGATGGCGCCCGGCAACACCGCCTCGACAAAGATGTTCTGCTCCAACACCATTGACTCACCGTTGGGAGAGCGGAAGCCTTGAAACACGCCTCGCACGCTGTCATGGAAGTCCGGCCACGTCATCGGGGTGACGATCGCCTCCATAAACGCGATGCCGGCCACGCGGTCGCGGTGCCGGTTAGCCCAGTCGAAACCCAGCGCCGATCCCCAGTCGTGCAGCACCAACACCACCCGGTTACCAAGATCGAGGGCATCCCAAAGCCCGAACAGGTGCTCACGCTGTTCGGCGTAGTGATAGCGGTCCGGGCCCGACGGGCTGAGCTTGTCCGACCCGCCCATCCCGATCAAGTCACATGCGACCAGCCGGCCGAGACCTTCCAGATGCGGCATCACGTTGCGCCACAGATACGACGAGGTGGGGTTGCCGTGCTGGAAGACGATCGTCGTGCCGTCGGGACCGCGGCCCTCGTCGACATAGGCCATGCGGTTGCCCGCGATCTCCCGATACCGCAGCTGTCCGTACGGTTTGGCGCTCAGCATGGCGTCCCCTCCGATCAGACCCGGTTGTGCTTCACCTGGTTGAACGGTACCCCGCGATCGGCGGCGTACTCGCGCGGAAAGCCCAGTACCCGGTCGCCAATCTCGTTGCGCGGCATCTCGGTCGTGCCACCGCCGACCGCCGCGGTTTGGCGAGACAGGTAGCGTTCGCCGGCGAAAAGCAGGTCGGCCGGCCCTTTAACGACGCTGACGACGCCGACGCTGCCGGCGATCGCCAGCGCGGTGTCGACCTCGAGCTCAACTTCTTCAGCCTGGAAAAGCCGGACGATCGAACCGGCCGTCGGGGGGAGTGAGCCGTCCAGCACGCCGTGGTAGACGTGGTCGATCAACTGCTCCCACACCGCGCGGCGGGTCAGCGCTCGGCCGGCCGCTTCACGCACCCGTTCGTTGTCGGAAAGCCCGGCCGCCTGCAGCAGCGCAGGGTAGTCGGGTGGCCGCTCCTGGTTGTTTTCGCTGCCGCTGCCGCTGGCGAATTCGGAGCCGCCGCCAACGGCGCGCCGCTCGTGATACAGCTGGCGCGAAGCCACCTCCCAGCCCTTGCCGACCTCGCCGATCACCGCGTCGTCGCTGAGCTCCAGGTCGTCGAAGAACTCCTCACAGAACTCCGTGGATCCATTGACTTGCTTGATCCGGCGCAGCGTGATGCCCGGGCTGTCGATGAGCACCAGAAACATTGTCAGACCGTCGTGCTTCGGCACATCCCAGTCCGTTCTGGCCAGCAGCAGTCCATAGTCGGCGGCGAACGCGCCGGTGCTCCACGTCTTGGCGCCGTTGACCACCCACTTGTCGCCGCGTCGCTCGGCACGTGTGATCACACCCGCTAAATCGGAGCCGCCGCTGGGCTCCGAAAGCAATTGAACGAGCACCTCGTCACCGCGCAGCGCCGCCGAAATGTGTTGCCGCTTCTGTTCTTCGCTCCCGGTGTCGAGGATCGTCGCACAACAGATCGTGAAGGTCGGGGTGTTCAAGATCAGCGGCAGCTCATAGCTTGCGCTTGCGGTGTCGAACGCCTTCTGATACGCGATATCCAGCCCGAGCCCGCCGTATTCGGTGGGGAAGCAAATCCCGGCGAACCCGCCGTCATACAGGCGCCGCTGCAATCCGCGGACGTGCTGCCATGACGCCTCGTCGCCGCGGTCGGCATAGGGCGGATCATTCGGGTCGTCGATGCGCGGCATGGTGTCGGCGAGCCATTTGCGGGCTCGCTCAGCGAACGCCGCCACCGATTCGCCTATGTGCGCCGACGCCGTCGCGGTCATGACGACAGCTCCCGTGAATGCATATGACGTCTCCGGAGAGTCACACTGGCCTGAAACGGTAATGACGTTACCACCGGGGCCAGCCGTCGGGCTTACCCCGCTCCGGCTCCGCCGTCCGCGGTGGCGGTCACCACGACGCTGACCGTGCTGGCACCGCTGTCTGACGAGATGATCAGTTCGGGGGCGTTGGCGGCCGAAATGACTTCTCCGCCGGTGACGGCGACGGTGTAGCCGTTCGGGAACTCGACGGTCGGCACCGAGATCGTGGTCAGCGAGCCGCCCGGGAAGCTGCCCATGCCGTCGGCCTCTCCGGTGGAGTAGCTGAAGTCGAAGGTGCCGTTGGCAAACGACCAGGACGTGGGGGTCCCGGAAATCACCTGCGGATACGGCTGGGCGAGGGTGTCCAGGTTGGCGGTGTTGACGTTGGTGCCAGTAGGCGGCAGCTCGGGGTTGTACACCAGCGACTCTGAGCTCGGTGGCGACGCGGTGGTGGTGATGTCGCCTTGGCCGGTGTAGGCCCATTCCGTCCAACCGATCAGGTTTTGGTTGGCACCTTGCATCGGGTCGGCGAGCTGGGTCTGGTTGCTGGTGGCTCCGAACTCGGTCATGAAGGCCGGGATTCCCTGTGAGTGCGCGTAATTCAAGGCGTTACCCACGATTCCGCTGACGCTCGGCAAGCAACCCAGCGACCCGAGGTCGAACTCGCAGTAGTCGTGGAACGAGAAGACGGTGTTCGTGGCGTCTACCGTGCCCAGCTGGGTAGGTATGCCCGCGTTGAAGAGGACGTTCGGTTCGTAGAAGATCGGCGTGGTGGGGTCGACGGCCCGGATCGCGTCCGCCCCCTGGTTGTAGAACGGGGTCAGCTCTTGGCTGTCGAAGAACGAGCTGCCGAAAATGATCGGCAGCGTCTGGGAGCCGGCGGACGGCTCGTTCATCAGCTCGAAACCGGCCACGTTGGAGTTGCCGTTGAAGGCGTTGGCGACGTACTCCAACATCTGCGCGTAATTGTCTTGTAGCCCAATGCCGTTCGGTGCGTCGGCGTTCGACCAGAACGAATCCCAGGCCTGAGTCTCGGCGGGATTGAAGAATTCGTTGAACGGGAAGGGCAGCTGGGGGTTGGACAGATTGCCGTCCAGCACCGCCCACGCCGGCGCACCTTCGCCGCCGAAGTCGCTGCTGTAAGCGTCCTGGTGGAAATCGAGGATGCTGTGGATGCCGTGGTTACCGAGTGTCTGCACGGTCTGCTCGAT
This sequence comes from Mycobacterium sp., assembly GCF_049280035.1. Classification (GTDB taxonomy): domain Bacteria; phylum Actinomycetota; class Actinomycetes; order Mycobacteriales; family Mycobacteriaceae; genus Mycobacterium. The sequence goes on from NZ_JBAPPI010000471.1 coordinate 4,017, forward strand.
CGAGGCGAGGTAAGCGGTGTTGAAGACGCCGGGCCCGGGCTCGAGGTCGGACCAGATGATGCCCACCCGCACGGCGTTAAAACCGTTGGCGGCCAAGAACGCTGCATCGTCGTCGCTGAACCCGCCGGCGCTGGGCTCACCGGGGTCCACTTTGTACACCTCGTTGAGCCCGTGCAGCATGACGACCTGTCCATCGTTGTTGGTGAGCCAGCTGCCGGTGGTCCCGATGGAGTCAGAACCGGAGGTGACGCCCGTGCCAAAGTCGCCGACCGCCCCGTGGATGCCCAACGCGCCGGCATTGCCGCCGGCTCCACCAAGCGCGGGCAAACCATCGGGGGTGCTGCCGGCGCCGGCATGACCGCCATCGCCGCCGTCGCCCAAGAA
>NZ_JBAPPI010000472.1:0-1985 GCF_049280035.1 Mycobacterium sp.
GCCATATCCAGGAATACCAGCCGGGACCGATCATCGTTGAGGGCGATCCGGCGACCTGCTTCTACGTTCTGATCGAGGGTGAGCTGGCGATGTCGAAGCTCTCCGGCGGCCAGGCCATCGAGACGAACCGGACATCACAGCGCGGCGTGTATTGCGGTGCCTGGCGGGCGTTCACCGGCGGGACCCAAAAGCTCTACGACGCGTCGGTGCACGTGACCAAGCCGTCGCGGTTCTTCGTCATGGACGCCCCGGTGTTCGCCAAGTTCATGAAGGACCAATTTCCGATGGCGGTTCATCTGCTCGACGGGATCGCCGTGGGCACCGACCGGACCCGCCGGATCATCGACAACCGGGAGAAGCTGCTTGCGCTGGGCCGGTTGTCGGCCGGGCTGACCCATCAGCTGAACAATCCGGCCGCGGCCATCGCACGGGCGGCCGATGAGCTGCGCGGCCGGATCTCCCGCATGCGCGGGAAACTGGTGATGCTCGCCGACGGCACAGTCAGCGCTGAAACGCTGAACGCATTGGTGCGGCTACAGGAGGCGGTCGCCGAGCAGGTCGCCAAATCGGCGTCGGAGCACCTGACCGCGCTCGAAACCACCGACCGCGAGGACGCCGTCGGCGAGTGGCTGGAGGACCACGACATCGACGGTGGGTGGGACATCGCACCGACACTCGTCGAAGGCGGCGTCGACACCGACTGGCTGGAGCGGATTGCCGCAACTGCCGAGGAATTGGACAGTTCGGCTTCGTTGGAGGAGGCGGTCCGCTGGATCAGCTACACCATCGAAAGCGAGCTTCTGATGAATCAGATTTCGGAGGCGAGCAAGCGGATTTCGGTGTTGGTCGCCGACGCCAAGCAATATTCCCGGATGGACCGGGCCCTGTTCGACGTGGCCAATGTGCACGAACTGCTGCGCAGCACGCTGGTGATGTTCGCCGACCGATTGACCAAAGACGGCAAGCAGGCCGGCGCGATCACAGTGGTCAAGGAATTCGACCAATCACTTCCCGAAATCCCTTGCTTTCCAGGCGATCTCAACCAGGTCTGGACCAACATCATCGACAACGCACTGGCGGCGATGCGCGAGAAGGGCGGCACACTGACCGTCCGTACCGGCAGGGAAGGCGAGAAGCTGGCTCGCATCGAGATCTGCGACACCGGGCCCGGTATCCCCGATGAGGCGCGCGAGCACATTTTCGAGCCGTTCTTCACCACCAAACCGGTCGGTGAGGGCACCGGCCTCGGGCTGGATTTGGCGTGGAACATCGTCGTGAAGAAACATCGCGGGGATTTGCGCGTGGAGTCTGTGCCTGGCAATACCCGCTTCATCGTGCTGTTGCCGCTGGAAAAACCGCGCGTCGAGGATTTGGCGGATCCCGACCTGGATGCAGAACTGGCGGAATAGCGACCTCACGCGACCGGTTGGAGACACCATGACTGATGCAGCGATTAAACCCAATCTTGGTCGGTTCGGATCGTTCGGCCGCGGCGTAACCCCGCAGCAGGCCAAAGAGATTGAAGCCCTGGGCTACGGGGCCGTCTGGGTGGGCGGTTCACCGCCGGCCGAGCTGGAGTGGGTGGAGCCCATCCTCGAAGCGACCACCACGCTGCAGGTGGCCACCGGCATCGTCAACATCTGGTCGGCGGCGGCCAAACCGGTGGCCGAGTCGTTCCATCGCATCGACCGCGCCTACCCGGGCCGTTTCCTGCTGGGGATCGGCGTCGGACATCCCGAGGCGATCACCGAATACCGCAAGCCGTACGACGCGCTGGTGCAGTACCTCGACCAGCTCGACGAGTACGGGGTCCCCGCCAATCGCCGGGTGGTCGCGGCCCTGGGCCCGCGGGTGCTCAAGCTTTCGGCAGAGCGCAGCGCCGGCGCGCACCCGTACCTCACCACGCCGGAACACACCGCGCAGGCCCGCGAGCTGATCGGCCCGTCGGCGTTCTTGGCGCCCGAACACAAGGCCGTGCTGACCAC
>NZ_JBAPPI010000473.1:0-5154 GCF_049280035.1 Mycobacterium sp.
TCGCCGAACTGAGCGCTTCTTCGATGGTCGCGGCCGCGGAAGTGGAGTTCAATGCGATCGTGTCTCCGTCGCACAGCAGCGGCGCGTCGGGGGCCGGGTGGGGATCGGGTCGGATGGCGACGAAGACGTCACCGAGCGGTGTGGCCGAACGCAGTTCCGCGGTGGCACCGGCACGCAATGGGACATCGGCGCTGATCCGCATTGTCACGTGGGCGGCGAAGTCGTGCGCGCGCATCGATTCGACTTCGCCGATGTCGGCGCCGTTGAGTTTGACCTTCGCCTTTGCCGGCAGATTCAGCGCATTGGCGAACACGGCGGTCAACGAGATACGGTTGCCCGCCTGGCCGGGTGCCGGTAGCGGCACACTCTGCAACCCGGTTGCGCATCCGGCAATGAGCACGGTCAGCCCGGCCGCTACCGCGCTTCGACAGCCGGGGCGGACAGCGCCGCCGTGCCTCATCGCCGAACCCCTGCCATCTGTTCGAGCATTCCGAAAACGCCCTCGCCCAAGAGCTTCACGCCGAAGTCCGGCCCGTAGTCGGTTATCGTGCCCGTCGCACATCCCAGGTCTTTGATTGCTGCAAGGTTGCATATTTCCTTCGCCATCTGACCATCGAGGAAAAGCTTGTCGATGAGGGCGTGTATGCGGACGGCGCCGGCGTTGCTGTCGATCGCGTTGTAGACGTTGGCGGCGAGCAGCGGTGTGATGTCCAATGTTTCCGCGAGTTCGCGGCGGTAGTCGTTGACCGCTGCGGTTAGTGTCTTGAAATCGGCAACAGTGCCCTTCAGCCCATCGCGGTTTGTCTCCAGCAGCGACGCGGCCTGATCGAGGATCTGGTTGATCTTCGCGCCGGTGGTGCCGGTGCCCAGGTGCTCGTCGGCCAGGATGTCGCTGAGCTGGCGCATGTTCGAACCGAAGCCGCGTATCGCGGTGTCGTTGTCGGCGGCCGCTTGCGTCAGCTCCGCGAGAGCGCTCACGATCGCCTGGATGTCGTGCTTGGTGGCAGCGCCGTTGTCGGCACCGAGATGAAGCGCCTGATAGAGCTGATCGAGGGTCGCTTTGATCTTGGGCCCGTTGCCGGAGGCAATCTGAGCGCCAATGTCGACAAGGTCGGCCAGTGGCCCGTGCCCGTGGACGTCACCGCGCAGGGAGCGCGAAAGTTTGTCGACCATCGCCAAGGTGCGGTCGAATTCCACCGGCGTGCGGGTTCGCGCCAGGCCCAACACGTCCCCGTTCTTCAACTTCGGTCCGCCGCGGTAGACCGGGGTCAGTTCGATATGCCGATCGGTCAGGATCGACGTTGACACGGTGACGGCTTGCACGTCCGCGGGAATGTCGACACCCTTACCGATCTCGAGTCTCACTTCGACGTAGCTGGCCTTGGGGGCGATGCCGGTGACCTTTCCGACTGGCATGCCCAGCACCGACACGGGATTGCCCGCATAGAGCCCGACAGTGTCCTCGAATTGCGCCGTTACCGTGATCGGTCCGTCGTTGGCGCGGGGCATCAAGCTGAACGCCGTGATCGCGATTCCAGCCACGACAAGCGCTGCGACGGTGAGGGCACGTGTGTGCCTCATCGCGGAGCCCTCGCGGGATCTGGCGGGGGCCATCCGGGCCAAATATCTGCAGCCGGTTTGCAGTCCGTGAAGTAGGGGGTCAGATTGAACTGTTTGGCGCGCGCGCTCAGCGCGCACATCCACGAGTCGACCAGGCCGCCGCCGGGTACGGTGACATCGATCGCCGTCCCGCTGCCGCTAGCGTTGGTCACGTTACGAAGGCCGACCGGCAGGATCTGCAGCAGGTTGCGCACCAATGCGTCCTTTTCGCCGATCATGTGCGAGAAATCCCGCATATTCGCAAGCAGTTCGTTGATCGCCGGCTGGTCGTCGAGGATTGTCCTGATCGTGTTGACCAACGCGGTCGAGCTGTCGAACAACCGCTCCACCGCGGCGCGCCGGGACACGATCTCGCCCAACAGGTCTCGGCCCTGTACTACGAGGGAGCCGAGATTGGCTTGCTGGTCGCGGATCATCGCGGTGACGGTGTCGACACTCCTGAGCAGGGATCCGATTTGATCGCGCCGCGTGGAAATGACGGTGGCAAGCGAGTCAACGTTGTCCAGCGCTTGCGGTAGGGCTTGGGGTACGCCATCGAGGGCGTGACTCACGGTGGTCAACGATTTGGCTACGCTGTCGGCGTCCACCTGTTCGAATGTGGTGGTCGCATCAGCCAGCGTCTTTTGTAGATCGTAGGGAACCGATGTGTTCGCCAAACCGATGGTGCGGTGGTCGAGTCCACCGGTGCCGGCGGGGGACAACTCGAGATAGCGCGAGCCGAGCAGGGTGGTCAGCTTGATCGCGGCGCGGGTGTCGTGACCCAGGTGAACATTCTTGCGTACCTTGAATTTCACGACGACACGGTCACCGGCGAGTTCCACACCGCTGACAGCGCCCACGGAAATCCCCGCGACGGTAACTTGGTCGCCCGGACGGATCTGGGCCGCCTGAAGGAACTCGCCCCGATAGCCGCTCTGACCCGCCGACAAGCGGCCGACCCCGACGATAACCACCGCCACCGCCACCGCGGTGAGAGTCAGCGAGATGGCGCCCAGCCAGATCTTGTTGTAGCCCTCGATGGGGCGTTTGAGCCACCTGAACATAGTGATCTACCTGCACATCGGTGAGCGTTGGATGACATTGCCCGGCGACGCGAGCCGAACGATGGCGGGAATCACTCGGCTAACGAACGCGAAGATCGAGGAGTTGACGTCGCAGAGATACCCCTCCATGTAGGCGCCATCTTCGCTGACTCGGGCAACACCTTTAAGCAGCATGGGAAGGTTTGCCCCCATGTAGGCGAAACGTTCCCGAGCGTCGCCGGTGAGCTGCCCGGTGAATCCGGGTTCGCGGCGGACGATGTCTTGCAGATCGGGACGGATATTGTTGGTGATCGTCGCCAATCGTACGACGGCCGCGTTGATCGAACCCGCCGATGCCACCAACTGGTCGCGCCGATTCCCCAAAATGACTAGCACGTCGCGGGTTTGACTGATCATTGTCTGCAGGTTGTGGGTCTGCCCGGCCAGGTTACTCACCACGTCGTTGAGCTTGGTGATGGCCTCACCAAGGACTTGATCGGGACCCGCCAGCGATTCGGCAAGCGCCGACGTCTCGGTGATCAGTGTCAGTACCGACCCGGAATCCCCTTGCAGCGCTTGGATGATCCCGTTCGTCAGGTTGTCCACCTGTCGTGGGTCCATCAGGGCAAGCAGCGGCTCGAACCCGTTGAGTAGATAGGAGATATCGAATGACGGTCTGGTGCGGTCTAAGGGGATCTGGCTTCGGTTTGCCAGCGGCGTCCGGTCTCCCGACCTACCCGCTGACAGACCGAGGTACCGCTGTCCGATGATGTTCTGATAGGTCACCGATGCGATGGTGTCGTGGTAGAGGGTTTGCTCCCTTTGCACTCGGAACGTGACTTTGGCCAGGGCGCCCTCCAGGTCGATTCCATCCACCCGTCCGACACGAACTCCGGCAACGCGAACGTCATCGCCGGGATGTAGCCCGGAAACGTCGGTGAAGATGGCCGAATAGGTGTTCGTCGGTCCCGCGACCTCGCGGCGCAGCGTGACCAGCACCATCCAGCTCCCCACGGTCGCCATCACCAGGAACAGGCTCAGGCCGATCAGCGGCTTGCGGTACCTCACCGATCACCCCCTGGATCCGGCGCGAGATGTACCGTCGCTCCACGCACCAGTGGTCCCAACAGAAACTCGGTGGCGGCGTTCGGTTCACTACCGACGATGACGCTTAACTGACCTTTCTCGTCACGGCTGCCGACCGGGCCGACGTTGCCACCGAAAACGGCCGATTGTCCTTGAAGGACCGGCGGCGCAACAGGTTCGGACGGCGCATCCGGTTGGTCCGGAGGCGCGATTTCCGCCGGGAGTAGCGACGGTAAGGCTATGCCCGACGGTGTTGGCGCCGGGCCCAGCGGCGGCGGGGGCTGCTCAGCGGCCGGGGGTACTGGTGCGGCTTGTTCGGGAACGAGTGGACCTTGTCCCACGTCGCCTCTGCCCCGTATCGAATCCCGCGGTGGGGCCAGGTTGGGGCGATTCTCCGGGACGCCTGGGGGCAGCGGGAGTCCCCGAGACCCCAGTGCCAGACTCAACGCCGGGGCAACTGGCACTTCGGGTGCCGTGTCGCAACTTGGACCTTTCAGCGCGCCGTACCGAGGGCAGTCCGCACGCACGTACGTCCGGGTAGGAGTGAGGGAGATAACCGCTTTGACGAATGGAAGCTGTGCCGCGTCGTTCCACCCCACATACCGGAACCCGTCGACCACCTTCATGATCCGACCAGCCATTCGATGAATCGCGCCGGCGTTATCGGCGAGCGCACCGACCACCGGCGTCAGCTCGGTGGTGATGTTTATCAACCTGTCGGTGTGATGATCGAACGCATCGCCAAACGTTCCGACGGTGCTCAGCCCTCCAGACAGGAGATTGGTCAGGGCCGAGCGCTTCTCGGCCAGGGTCTGCATCGGCCGCACCGCGCTGCCAAGTGCGTCGAAAAGCTCGGGCGAGGCATCCCGCAGTCCGTTAACGGCGGCGGTGAAAGCGGAAAGCGTGTTCGGACCGTTATCGTCGCCGACCACGGAGTTCAATTGCGTGGTAATCTCATTCAGGTCGCGTCCTGCGTTGGTTAGTCGGTCGCCGCGTCCCTGGGTGGCCTCGCCCAGTGCGGTCAGCCATCCGATACTGTCGGCGGAGGGCTCGCGACCGAAAGCCCGTAGCAGCTCGCGGACCTTGTTCAACGTGGTCTGGAACAGCACCGTGGGCAGACTTCGGTCCTCGTGGATCACCGCGCCGGCCCGCAGCGGTGCGGCGTTTTTGCCGTTGTCCACCAACTGCACCGACGACACCGCGAAGACATTGGACGGAACCACCCGGGCCGTAACGGTGTGCGGGATACCCGCGGCGTAGGTGGGCTTGAGGTCGATATGGACGATGTTGGGCTCTGCGCCCCTGGCCGGAACGACATTGGACACAAACCCGACCAATACACCTCGGAACTTCACGTCCGACTTGCTCGGCAGACCATCGCCCACGTTGATCAGCTCGGCGCTGACCCGTACGAGCGGGTCTAGTC
>NZ_JBAPPI010000474.1:0-8612 GCF_049280035.1 Mycobacterium sp.
GCGGCACTGCGACGGTGTCGGCGACTCGGGTATAGAACGCGTGCTCGGCCCGGTATCCCAGCGCGACCCGCTCGCGCACCTCCGCGAGTTGGGATGGCAACTTCGCGATGAACGACCGTGGCAATTCCGACGGCCGTGCGTAGGCCGGGGTGATGCGGTAGGTGGCACCGGTTTGCCCGGTGCCGATCGGGTCCACGCGGACCGACGAAATCTCTTCCTTCAGCGCGGATCCCAGCCAAGTCGCGGTGATTTCTGCGGGGCCCATGGGAAGTGCCGAGGTCATGACGCAGTCCTTTTCCGTACTCGCCGTGGGCTACGCGCTGACCGCATCAGGGCCATTCCCTGGACGAGCCATTGAACGGTGGTGGCGAACACGCGCGGGTCGTCCCACTGTCCCGGCGCTGCGACATCGGACAGCGTCATGCTCAGCGTGACGTGGGCAAGGATTCCGCCCGCCCGTATCGCTTGGCTGGGTGTGAATCCGTTTCGCTCGAGCACCGCCATCAACTGGCCGATATAGTCGACGACGACATCGCGGTCAGCGGTGGTCATCAGCTTGCACAAGTCGGGATGATCGAGCAGCTCCGCGCGTAGCGCCATACACCACGACTCGACGGCGACCTCCCACGCGGCGTCGGCGGAAAACGCAAGCTCCAGCTGCGCGAACGCCCGCGCGACCACTCCACGAACCAAGACTTCGTGGGCACCGACCTGCTGATAGAGCGTCTTGTTCGAACACCGTACGCGCGCGGCGAGATTGCGGACCGTCAGCCCAGCAGCGCCCTCTTCGGCCAGCAAGCGCAGCGCCTCGTCGAAGATGGCGTCAGCGCTCAACAGTGGCTTCGGCACGGCTTGATCTGCTCCTCACCCCGGCATTGCCGATCGTAAGAAAACTATGTTACCTTACTTGGGGAAACGATGTTACCTTAATGCGTTGCGGAAGGGAACAGTGACTGCAGCTGTGCGATCTCCCCGCGAAGTGGTCGAGGCATATAACCTCGTCGCCTGGAACAATCGGGACCTGGCGCTGGCAGAAGAACTGTTTGCAGACAAGGTCGTCCGTCACGACGTGGGTGAAGCGCGAACACTTACTCGCTCGCAAGCGGTACAACGCATCGCCGACACGTGGGAGGTGTTCACCACCTTACGGTTTGACCTCAATCTTGTTATCGGCGGCGACGATGACGAACACGTCGCGATCGTTTACCAGGCCACGATGACACTCAACGACGGCACCGAGACCAGCGTCGGCAGTATCGAAATCTTCCGCGTTGTCGACGGCCGCATCGTCGAGGTCTACAACTTCGGCTACAAGGAAGGTGTGTGGCAATGACACCCACGCACGACGAGCTCGGGTTCTACCTGCTGGGTGGCGCAGCGAACGATGGTCCAGCAGCGTTGGTTCAGGAGGCCCGACGCGGCGAAGAACTCGGCTTCGGCACCGCGTTCATCTCGGAACGATGGAACGTCAAAGAGGCCTCATCGCTGGTCGGTGCTGCCTGCGCGGTGACTACCCGGATGAACGTCGCCACCGCGGCCACCAACTGCAATACCCGCCACCCGCTGATCACCGCGTCATGGGCTACCACGATGCACCGCCTATCCGGTGGCCGGTTCACCCTCGGCATCGGCCGCGGGGTCTCGGCCATCTACTCCGCCTTCAACATTCCTGACGTCACCACTGCACACATGCAGGACTGGGCTCAGGTGATGCGCCGCCTCTGGCGCGGCGAAGCCATCCTCAACCACGACGGACCAATGGGCCGCTACCCCGTGCTGTTCCTCGACGCCGACTTCAACGAAGACATCAAGCTGGCATTGGTGGCGTTCGGACCGAAGACCCTCGCGCTTGGTGGCCGCGTCTTCGACGACGTCATCTTGCACACCTACTTCCCGCCCGAGACGTTGCAACGCTGCGCCGCAACAGTCAAAGAGGCGGCAGAGCAAGCCGGCCGCGACCCTGACTCCGTGCGGGTCTGGTCGTGTCTGGCCACGGTTGGTGACCATCTGCCCGAAGCGCTTCGTCTCCGCAAAACGGTCGGACGCCTCGCCACCTATCTCCAGGGCTACGGCGAGTTGATGGTCCGGACTAACGATTGGGATCCCGCTGCTCTGCAACGCTTTCGCAGCGATCCGGTGGTCGCCTCGATTGCGGGCGCCATCGACGGCAAGGCCACTGCTTCGCAGCTCGAACACATTGCCACTGTGTTGCCGGAAGAATGGCTGGCGGCGGCGGCAACAGGTTCACCCACGCAGTGCGTGACGCGTATCCGCCAAGAGCTGACCCACGGCGCGGACCGAGTCATCCTGCACGGCGCCACCCCCGACGAGCTGCAACCCATAATCGACCAATACGGCCGCACCGGTCAATAGCGCCGAGAATCGTTGGGCGGCACGCACATACTCTCAGCTGTCAGCCTCAGGTGTCCAGATGCGAGTGGACTCGGAGCGGCCCCGCAGCAGGGTGTCGCCATGTGCGACCCAGTGCTGTCGCTCGGCCGCATCGGCACGATCTATCGCCGCGGCTGAACACACGATCCGTCGGTCCAACGCTTTTGCGAAATCGGCCAGCCGCGCGGCCTCGTTGACCGCATCGCCGACGACGGTGTATTCATAGCGGTTTTCGGCGCCAATGTTCCCGGCGAATACGGGACCGGCCGAAACGCCTATCCCGAAGTCGACGCCGGGCAGCCTACGCAATTGGCTGCGCAGGTTGCGAGCGGTCGCCATTGCCGCCGACGCCGCGCCAGCCGCGGGCAACGGCGCCCCAAAGACCGCCAGCGCGGCGTCTCCTTGGAACTTGTTGATCAAGCCATTTCGCTCGTCGACGGCGCTGACGACAATCTGGAAGAAGTCGTTGAGTACCTCAGCGACCTCTTGCGGCGACCGGTTGGCCGCCAATGTCGTCGAGCCCACCAGGTCGATGAAAAGGATTGCCGCCTCGGTTACATCGCCCGACAGCGAAGTGCCCTCTTCGATGGCGCGGCTGGCCACATCCGCCCCGACGTGACGGCCGAACAGATCTCGTAGTCGGTCGCGTTCGGCGATCCCGGCAACCATCCGATTGAATCCGCTTTGCAGACGCCCGATTTCAGAGCGCTCGTAGACTCCGACGAACGTGTCGATTCGGCCCTGTTCGACCTGTGCCATCGCGTCGACGACCTCTCGCACCGGGTCCGAAATCGACCGCGATGTCAGGATCATCGTGGGCAGTCCCAGGAGCACCGCGGCAAGAGTGACCACCAGGATGGGCATCTCCACCGACGCCGTCTTCTGGATGATCCAACCGTTCGAACGAATGACGATCAAAGCCGCGATCGCCACGCAGGGCAGCCCACAGCCCATCAACCACATGCCCACAAGTCGAGTAAGCACGCGTGGGGCTATCACGACACCTTCAGAGCCTTGGGTCGCGGCGACCAGAATCGGGCGAAGCGAGTGCTGGGTGAGCAAAAGGCTCAGGCCTGCTGCCGCACTGCCGCCGAATACGACCGCGAGCAGGGTTGCCACTGCAAGCGTCATACCGCCATCGAGGTTCAGCGCGAGGAAAATCACGCCGCTTGCGGCCCACGTTGCCGCCAAGATCAGCGACTGTCGCCTGACCAGTCTGGTCACTGCCCGTCGTTGATGCGGATTGGGTTGGTCGCCGCGGACAAACCACCGCAGCACCGGAGCCAGAATCGTGGCCCCGCCTACCGCGACGCCGATGGCTCCCAGCACAACCAGGATCACCGCGGTGATCATGTTTTTCGCACCGAAGTAGGCATACGCGCCGATGGCCGTTTGGCCGTGTAGCGGTATCACGATCGCAGCGGCATCGCCGACCGCCAGCAGGTGGGCACCCGCGAGACCGGCCGCGTAGCGCATCGACAATCTGCGCGCGCTCGTTCGGCGCGCTTCGGTTCCGGTGGCCGAATCGTTGCCACTGCCGGTGTGCGCACGCCAACGCGCCTTGGTCACGGAAACAACGTAGCCGAGCGGCGACACCGATTGCGCTATGCGCGCGGCGGTCTACCCGGCGGGATAACCCACGGACTTGATCTCGGTGTACTGGTCGAATCCGGCAACACCGTTCTGGCGTCCCACCCCGCTGTCCTTGTAACCGCCGAAAGGTGTGTCGGCGCCATACGGGGCGCCGCCGTTGACGCCCATGAAGCCGGCCTTGATTCGGCGGGCCACCGCCAGCGAATGCTCCAGCGAACCCGACATCACGTTGCCGGCCAACCCGTACACGCTGTCGTTGGCGATCCGGATCGCGTCTTCCTCGTCGTCGAAGGGGATGACAGACAGCACCGGACCGAAGATCTCCTCCTGGGCGATCGTCATCGAGTTGTCGACATCGGTGAAAAGCGTTGGCCTGACGAAGAATCCCTTGTCGAAGCCGGTGGGCGCGTCGGGGCCGCCGACCAGGGCCGTGGCGCCCTCTTCGACGCCCCTCCTGATGTAGCCCATCACCCGGTCACGCTGCTTCTCCGAGATCACCGGACCACACAACGTTCCCGGATCCTGCGGGTCGCCGCAGGTGACGTTCTCGTAGATGCTCTTCAGAATCGCCACCCCCTCCTCGTAGCGCGACCGCGGCAGCAGCATCCGGGTGGGGTTGGCGCAACCCTGGCCGGCGTGCATGCACGGCGCGATGCCGATCGCGCAGGCCAGCCCGAAGTCGGCGTCCTCCAAAACGATGGTGGCGGACTTGCCGCCGAGCTCCAGGAACAGCCGCTTCATGGTCGCCGCGCCCTTTTCCATGATCCGCTTGCCGACCACCGTCGAACCGGTGAACGAGATCAGGTCGACCTTCGGCGACAGCGTGAGCTCCTCGCCCACAAAGTGATCCGATGCGGTCACCACATTGACGACACCGGCCGGAATATCGGTCTTTTCAGCGATCAGCCGACCCAGCCGAGTCGCATTGAACGGCGTGTTGGGCGCCGGCTTGAGCACGACCGTGTTGCCGGTCCCCAATGCCTGGCCGAGCTTGTTGAGGGTGACCTCGAAGGGGAAGTTCCACGGCACTATCGCGCCGACCACCCCCACCGGCTCCCGCCAGACCTTGATGGACGTGTTCGCGCCGGTGAGACTGATCACCCTGTCGCCGAGGTCGGTTTCCCACGCGTACTCGTCGATCAGCCTGGCCGGGTACTTCAGTCCGTCGGCCAGCGGGGCGTCTAGTTGCGGGCCGAACGTGATGGCGCGAGGAGAGCCGACTTCAATGATGAGCTCCTCACGTAGCTCCTCCTTCTCGGCCTCTATCGCGTCGTGCAGCTGCAACAGACAGCGCTTGCGCAGCTCGCGGTTGGTCGACCAGTCGGTCTCGTCGAAAGCCCGGCGGGCCGCGTCGATGGCGCGGTGCATGTCCTCCTTCGAGGCGTCGGCGACTTCCCCGATCGGCTCCTCGGTGGCCGGATTGATGTTGGTGAACGTGCCGGCCTGGCCGTCGACGAGCTTGCCGTCGATCATCATCTTCGGCTCGAAGCGGACCTTTACAGCCTCAGTCATGTCTGTCACTCTCTTTTGACTCGTTGGCGGGGCGTCCCGCAGGCGCTGGTTACCCTACGGAGAGCCTTACTGGAAACTAGCCGATTGACAAGGTGCAACCTCTGCGGGGTGTCTTACTGGGGATCGAAGAGCACCGGCAGCGACGTCGGCGACCGGAAAACTTGCCCGCGGATGTGCGGGTCTTTTCCGTCGGGGTCCAGCTGCAGATTCGGCAGCCGGTCCAGCAGAAGATTGACGGCCGTGCGCATTTCGAGCCGGGCCAGATGCATGCCCAGGCAGACATGCACGCCGTGCCCCCAGCCCAGATTTGCCTTGGCTTGTCGGTGAATGTTGAAGGTGTCGGGGTCCGGGTAGCGATCCTCTTGCCGGTTCGCCGAACCCAGCATCGGCATCACCGTCGCCCCGGCCGGGATCGGCACCCCGCCGAGTTCGGTGTCGCGGGTCGTGACCCGGGTGATGGTCAGCAACGGTGGTTCCCACCGCACGCCCTCTTCGATCGCCTGCGGCACCAGCGAGCGGTCGGCGCGGATCGCGTCCAATTGCGCCGGATCCGACAAGAGACCGAAGAGCAGGCTGCCCAGAGACCGGTAGGTCGTCTCGACGCCTGCGGGGAGCAGTAGCCGCAGGAACGAGAAGATCTCTTCGTCCGCGAGCTTTTCCCCGTCGATCTCGGCCGCACCGAGCGCGCTGATCAGGTCGTCCTTCGGCTCGGCGCGGCGGGCATCGAGGATGGGGGCGAAGTAGTCGCACAGGGCAGCCGATGCCGCAAGCCCGCGTTCCGGGTTCATTAGCCAACTCAGCAGCGAAATCGACCACCGCTGGAACTGTGGGTAATCCTTTTCCGGCAAGCCCAGCAGGCCCGCGATGATCTGGCTCGGATAGTCGAAGGTGAACTCCTTCACCAGATCTGCCTTGCCATTCGGTGCAAAGTTGTCGATCAGGCTATTTGCCACGCGGCCGACCAACTCGTCCTGCCAGCGCGCCAATGACTTCTGCGTGAACGCCTTCGACACCAATGAACGCAGCCGGCCGTGGATGGGCTCGTCCATGCCGAGCATCACGCCTTCACCCAGGACCGGGCCGAACGCGGCGATCACGGCCGCCGACGAAAACGTCTCGTTGTCGCGCAGCATCTGCTGCACATCCTCGTGGCGATACACGATGAACATGGGAAGCGACTCCTCATGCGGAAGCGCCCCGGACGTCTCGAGTCGCTGGACCGGCTCCTCGCGGCGCAGCCGTGCCAGTTCGGTGTACGGGTCTCGCACGTCACCGGAGATCGCGTCGTCGAACGACCCGAAATCCTCGAGGTCGTCAAAAAGCTGTTCCATTACTACCCCTTATTTCCCTTGCGGCGCTTCGCCGCCATCGACGCCAAGCGCTGCAGCACCGGCTGCGGAAGAATGCGTGCGGCAAGTGCCATGGCGCGCTGACTCACCGTCAGTGGCCAGGCTCCGCCACGCATCGAACCCTGTCGGGGTATGCCGAGCACGACCCGCGACATGTGGTGCATGCCGGAGGACGGGAGAATCCTGTTGAAAGTCAACAGCATCGAGGCGTCCGGGCCCACGCCGCGGCGGCGGAACGGCCCTCGGTCGTCTAGCGCCTTGAGTAGTCCGTCGGTGAACCGCTCAGGTGGCCTGGCGAAACTCACCGCGAAGCGCCCGCGGGTGTTCATCGTGTTATGCAGCCGGGCGTAGGGGCCCTCGAAATTGCGATCATCGGTGGTGCCGGCGTCGGTGATGATTTCGGTGTCATAGGTGCCGGCGACCAAAACGGTGACACCGAGACCGAAAGGCGCGATCTCGCACGCCATCGACTCACCCCACCGCTCCAACGCTCCCTTCGCCGCCGAGTACGGCGCGGTGCCCGGCTGGCCGCGCACCCCGGCCGCGCTGGACACCAACACGATGCGCCCCTCGCCCGCTGCCCGCATCGACGGCAGCAGAGCCTGGGTCAGTGCGACGGGACCCAGGACGCTGGTGGCGAACATCCGCTGCCACAGCGCCATATCGGTCTCCTCGACCATTCCGGCGGCGGAGATTCCGGCGTTGTGCACAAGCGCATAGGGCGTGCCGACGACTTCTTCGATTGCCTTGGCCGCCGTGGCGACCGACGCGGTGTCGGTAAGGTCGAGCTGCACGCCGATGAGCCGGTCGTCGATTTCAGCGGCCCCAGTCGCCTGTCGGAGCAGCGGAATCCCGCGGTCGGGTGTCCGCATGGCCGCGACCACCCGCCACCCCTCGCGATACAGGCGCACGGTCGATGCGAACCCCAGCCCGCGGGACGCACCGGTGATGACAACGGTGCGCGGCTCAACCATTCGACCTCGCGGGTTCGCAGGCGCCTTGGCCCGGCTGAGGCGGGTCGACGTGCGGCCGTCCGTTCGGCTCCCCGCTCGCCCACGTTGACCAGATGCCGACCGAGTACGGGCCTTGTGCGCCCGCCTTCTCGTAAAAGCCCTGTGGGTCATAGACTTTGGCTTCCGGGTAAGGCCACGGGCAGGCGACGGAGGTCGCCGCTTTGCTGATCTTGATGGCGGCGAACCATGCGCCGTAGGCGAAGTAGGAGACGTTGATGATGGCGAACATCACCAGGAACGTGCCCAGCACAGGGCGACTTGGGAAGATCTTCGCTTTGGCGGCAAGCTTCTCGGCCACCGACTTCCCGGTGTCGTCGCGGTAGCAGAGGATCGCCGCCGGCACCATAACGAAGGTCACCGAGAACGACTCCCAGATCAGTGGGAATTGGAAGGTCGTGCCGGTGAACACCGAGCCCCACGGAATCACCTGCGAGTAGATGTACATGCCCCAGTGGATGAGAATGTTCTCCAGGAAAGCATCGAAAACAAAGCCGATCACCAGGGCGAAAAGGCCCAGGCTGACCAGCGGGTGGCGCGACACGAACGACGTAGGCCCGTATCTAGCCTGCAGCTTCCGCAGAATCCAGACCGCTGGGAAGTAAGGCCCGAAATAGAACATCACATAACCGAATACGACGAATGGTTCGACGGACGGCGACAATGACACCAGCGGCCACGACTCCGGCCAGTGGACGAGGTCGGGGTTGTAGACCGCGAACGGCGACCAGTTCATGATCGGGTCCTGCCACACGAT
>NZ_JBAPPI010000475.1:0-4933 GCF_049280035.1 Mycobacterium sp.
GCCGCCCTACAGCAGTGACAACTGAACGGGTGAACCAGCCCCATCTGTTAAACGGAATCGGTGCCTCCGTTCACACAACAACGGCGGATTCGGCGATAAATTGTCGGTCATGATTCAGACCAGCACCGTGAAGATGATCATCGGCGGAGGCGGAGGCGGAGGCGGCGGAGGCCGCATTGTCGGAGGCGGCGGAGGTGGCGGCCGCGGTGGTCGCGGTGGCGGCCGCTAGGGCCGAAAAGCAGCTCCTTACCTACGATTCGCACCATCGTCCCCAACGCGGGACTGGTGCGCGCATCACTACTGCCATGCACGCCAGCAGCGGCAGCGTGCGCCCGGCTACCCCGCAGGATGCGGCCGCCTGCGTGGCGATTTACCGCCCGTACGTCGAGAGCACGGCGATTAGTTGGGAAACCGAAGTCCCGACCGTCGACGAGATGGCCTCGCGCATCGCCGGGCCGCGCGCCACCCACGAATGGCTCGTTCTGGAACGTCGGGATGAGATCGTCGGCTTCGCCTACGGGCAGCCGCTGAAGCGCCTGGCGACCTTCCAATGGTCGGCCGAGACCGGTATCTATGTCGACGTCGACCATCACCGGACCGGCGGCGGCCGCGAACTTTACCTGCGGCTGCTGCGCCGACTCACCGAACGTGGCTACCGACGTGCCTTCGCCGCCATCACCCAGCCGAACGAGGCCAGCAACGGTTTTCACCGAGCCTTCGGATTTCAGGATGCCGGCCTTTACCGCCGCGTCGAATGGAAACACGACAGCTGGCACGACGTCGCATGGATGCAACTCGATCTGCTCGGCCCTGCCGACCAGGATGGACCGCCGGCCCCAATCGTCTGACAGGCGCTGATCTGGACCGGGCGTCAGCGCGGACCGTTAAGTTCTCGTTAAGGCCGTGGGCTGGACTGTCAAGAGACCGCTAGTGCTCGCATCCGGATGGCTAAGCGGGCGCACGCTCAATCGATGTTCATCCTCCACTCGGGCGTTGTGAGCATGAGGCCGCGCCCCAGCGCGCTGTCGCGGTACCGCGGAGCGCCCTTTAACTCCCTCGGTGCCGGCGTGCCCGACGCGCGGACGATCTAGCGAGCCCGGAGGTCGTTGTGCAGGCAGCGGAGATCGACGAGGAATTCCCGGTGGTGGACATCGACGCGCCTGCGCTGGACGCCGCCCGAATGCTTGCCGAACACAGCCTGCCCGGAATCGTCGTACTAACTGCGTACGGGCAGGTGTATGCGGTACTGCCTGCCTCTCAAGTCGTGCGCTTCATCGTGCCCCGTTACGTGCAAGACGATCCGCTGCTGGCCCGCGTACTCGCGGAGTCGGTGGCCGACCGGGCCGCGGAGGGGTTGGGCGGCAAAACGATTCGCGAGCTGCTGCCGCAACGTCAGCTAGCACTGCCCGTTGCCAACGCAGACGACACGATCATCGAAGTGGCGACGATCATGGGCAGGCTGCGCAGTCCCCTGATTGCCGTGATGAAGCAAGGCAAGCTGCACGGCGTGATCACCGCGCCTCGGCTCTTAGCGATGGCATTGAAGTGTGGATTGGTCGATAACGGGCATTTTCGGGCTGTAACCACGCGCCGATTGCCTGAGTTGTCGGTGTAGCGCTGGGTGGTCGGGCGGCAAATCGCGTCTGCGGTCGAGCGGGCGGGGCAAGCGCGGAAAATGCCGCTGCTCACCGCTAAGCGCCCGCTGACCATCAGGGGCTCGCCGTAAGACACGCCGCGGGGCTTCCCACGTGTTGTGCCGCATTTTCCGGCTGATCACGAGGTAGTTTGCACAAACGGTGATCAACATCCGATGCGGCAGGCCGGTGGTGATGAATGGCTTAGGCAAGCGGTTTGCGGTCATGGCGAGCATCATCCTGGCGCTGACGATGGATCCCCCGGTAGCTAATGCGGGCGGCGTCACCTACACAGTCGAACCGTTTGACTACGACGGAGTCAGGGGGGTGACGGTCTCGATAACCAAAAACCAGTTGGGCGGTACGTTATGCCCCTGCGTCAAGGTGCCCTATCCAGCTGACGGCCTCCACAATGCGCAAGGAGTAACGGCGCTCGCCAACACTCCATTTCACGCGGGCGACACGGTGCTCGGGTTCTCTAACGGATCGCAAGTGATCTCGCTCTACCTGGCCAAGTACACACCGCCGCCGGGGGTGCGGTTCGTGCTGTTGGGTGAGACGTTTACGCATAATGACCAGATCGACGCCCTTGGGCAGGGCGTCCCCGCCAACATCGCGGACCAGGTGATACTGGTGGCCCGTCAATACGACGGATGGACCGACTACCCCACCAATTTGTTATCCCCCAACTACAGCCTGGCCATGCAGAACGCCCGATCCGGCGCGGCCAGCATCCACGACTATGTCAACGCCCGCCTCGACAATCCGGCCAACGTGGTGACCACTCGGGGCAACATCACCGGGATCTTGATCCCGACCCAGCACCTGCCCCTCAACGACTGGCGGCGATTGTGGGGGCAAAGTGCGCAGGCCGACCAGCTTGACGCCCAACAGCGCCCGCTCATCGACAGTGCCTACAACGAGCGGCCAGGGCCGACGCCGCAGCAGCTGGCAGCCTCGACTGCAGAGCAGGTTGCGAACACTTGAGATGAGAAGGCGGCGGGGCCGACCAGGGCGGCCAATGCCGCTGGGCGCCCGCTGACCGTCAGGGGTTCGTCGTAAGACACGCCGAGGGGCTTCCCTTGTGTTGCGCCGCGTTTTCCGGCTGATCACGCGGTATTTTGCACTGGCAGTCTTCAATATCAGATGCGGCAGGCCGGTGGCGATGAGTGGCTTAGGCAAGGCGTTGGCGGTGATGGCGAGCATTATCGTGGCGCTGTCGATGGATCCCCCCGCAGCCAAGGCGGGCGGCGTCACCTACACAGTCGAGCCGTTTGACTACGACGATGTCAGAGGGATGACGGTGTCGGTGACCCAAACCGAGTTGGGCGGCACGTTATGTCCATGCGTCAAAGTGCGCTATCCCGCTGACGGCATACACAATGCGGAAGGAGTTACGGCGCTAGCCAATACTCCACTGCAATCCGGTGACACCGTTGTCGGGTTCAGTCTCGGAGCGCAAGTGGTCTCGCTCTACCTGGCTCAGTACACACCCCCGCCGGGGGTGCGGTTCGTGCTGTTGGGTGACACGTTTGCCCGCAATGAGCAGCTTGTCTCCGCTAAGCAGGGCGTCCCCGCCAACATCGCGAACCAGGTGATACTGGTGGCCCGTCAATACGACGGATGGAGTGACTATCCCACCACTTTGCTCTCCCCCAACTTTCCGCTGGCAATGCAGAACGCCGAGTCGGGCGCAGCCTCCCTTCACAACTACGTCACCGCACAACTCAACAATCCGGCCAACGTGGTGACGACTCGAGGCAACATCACCGCGATCTTGATCCCGACCCAGCACCTGCCTGTCAACGCCTGGCGGCGATCGTGGGGGCAAAGTGCGCAGGCCGACCAGCTTGACGCCCAACAGCGCCCGCTCATTGACAGCACCTACAACCGGCCAGGGCCGACGCCCGACCAATTGGCAGCCGCGAGTGCCGAGCAGGTTGCGAGCCTTTGAGGTGCCCCTCCCACTAAGTGAAATGGGTGTCGGGCCGCGACAGCGCGGTTCCGTCGACAAAGATGTCGAGCTTCTCGTTGTAAAAAGCGATCATCCCGGCGACAGGCGCGACCTCGCGCAGTGGATAGTCGTACGTCCACGCGAGGTCCGGATACACCGTCTCTCCGACTCTGACGTTCCAGTACTGCGAGGTGATTCCTTTGTAGGGACATATGGTTTGGGTTTCGCTTGGCTCCAAGTGCGAGAACGCGACATCGGTGCGGTCGATGTAGTAGCGGGTCGGCAGTCCTGTCTCGAAAAGCAGGACCGGGCTGTATGTCTCGGCCAGCACCACGCCGTCGATTTCGACCCTGATGTGGCGGTGAGAGCGCAGCACGTCGACACGGACGTAGGGATTGCGGGGATGACCGATGATCGGTTCGTCCTCCTCGAACCAGTCGAGCGCGTCCCATTCGAACCGGACGCTGCCTGCGACCGGACCTGAGTCGTACAGGCGGGCCGCCGACTTCTGCATGCGCTCAGCCGAATTCAACGAAAACAGCCGCGAAGAGCCGAGCTGCAGTTTCTGAACGTGGTTTTCGTCCTGCAGATGCTCCATACGGACGTCAGCCGCAGGAATGTAGTACTGCGGGTAGTAGGCAATCTCCCAGACGTAATGAGCCCGGATCGTGTCGAATACGAGTTCGCCGTCGACGTAGCCGCGCACCCGGCGGGGGGCCGGCTCCACGAGGCCTCGATTTCCCACCATCTGGGGATAGTCCCGATCAGGAGTCTGCGATTCAGGAACCGTCGGTTCCCGTGAAGGCGCTTTGGCAGATACCGTCATGTGTAATTCTCCTTGTCCGGGTAGCAGGTCCGACAACTGACGTCAGCGCATGGATCGCGCCGAGCTGGAGGCTCGCGCGGCTGCCAGGGTGAGCCCCGCGATGCGCTTGGCCGTCATCGCCGCGCTATGCGCAGACTCGGCAGTGCTAGCCGTGGCCAGCGCCCCGTCATACAGCACGATCAGCGCCTCGGCCAGCGCTTCGGAGTCGGATACGCCTGTCTCAGCGGCCAGTTGGCCAAACGAACTGCGCAACCAGCTGCGGTACTCCTTAATCGCTAACTGCTGGGCCTCCCCTGTCGGCACTTCGGCCGCGGCGTTGTGGAAGGGGCAGCCCCGAAACTCGGGAAGCGACACGTAGTCGGCGATCGCATCGAAAACCGCCAGGATCTTCGCGTCCGGGTCGTCGACGCCGGCCTGCGCGGCCGCCACGGCCTGCCGCCAATTTTCGAGGCGCCCCCGCAGGTAGGCAGCGACCAGTTCGTCTTTGCCGCCGAAGATGTAGTACAGCGACCCTTTTGC
>NZ_JBAPPI010000476.1:0-7158 GCF_049280035.1 Mycobacterium sp.
ACAACTACCTCAACCTGGTCCCGATGGCCGCCCAACTCGGCGTGTTGCCGACACCGACCGGGGCGGGCCGAAATGCACCGCCCTCCAACGAGGATATCGCCCGCGTTGCGGTGGGCGCCTTGCTGGACCCGCACCACCATGACGGTCGGGCCTACCGCCCGACCGGCCCAACGCTTCTATCCGGAGCCGACATCGCCGGCGCCGTGGGTGAGGCCTTGGGCCGCAGGGTACGCCACATCGATATTCCCCAGCGGATGTTCATGAAGGCCGTCCGCGTCAACGCCAAGCGACTTGGAGCCGACCTGTTTTTCGAATCCAGCGTGCGCCACTACCTGCCCGAGTATGCCCTAGGTACCTGGGAGGTCGGCGGTCCTACGACCCACGTCCGCGATGTCGCCGGTGTCGAACCCGAAGACTTTCTGACCATCGCACGCCGCTATGTCAGTGGCCCGGAATCTCGGCGCACTGCAAGCAATCTCATCCGTCAAATAGGGCTATTCATGCTGACCGGACTCGTACCGATGCACCGCCTCGATCGGTTCGACCAGGTCCAGCAACATCCCCGTCCAGCCCATCCGCGGTTATCCGGCCAGTCCACAGTCTGGCGAAACGAGCACACCGCAGAAACCGACAGTCGGCTCCGAGCAATCGACGCCGGCGTAGCACAAAGACGTAGCAGAAAAGCGCAGACATCAAACATGATCGGACAAAAGGAAGTAACGCGATGAGTACAGCATCATCTGCTCCAGCAGGCGGCAGCACCTATGTGCTAGGCCATGCCGACGTGGAGGTGCGGCGGCTTCTCCTGCAAGGACGGCTGTATAACGATTACACCGAGCATGCGCTACGGCTCGCCGGGCTGCGACCCGGTATGCGAGTGCTCGATGTCGGCTGCGGGCCCGGTGACGTGTCGTGTATCGCCGCTCGGCTGGTCGGTCCCACAGGAACCGTTCTCGGTGTGGACGCCGCACCCGAGATGATTGAGCTTGCCGGTGCCCGCGCGGCCGAACAAGGTTTGTCTGCAGTGCATTTCAAGCAAGCAGGAATTGACATAATCACCCTTGATGAACCGGTCGACGCAGTAGTTGGCCGGTTGATCCTGATGCACTTGCCCGATCCAGCGGCCACGCTGCGGCGCCTCAGCACGTTCGTGCGCCCCGGTGGCGTCGTTGCATTCTCCGAGAATGACATCACCGGAACACACAGCAACCCGGACATGCCACTGTTCCGGCAGGTGACAACCGGGATCGCCCGCGCCTTTGAGGCCATGGGGCTCAGCCCGCAATTTGGCACCACACTGCACACGATCTTCGCCGATGCCGGCCTAGGCGCGCCACGTATGACTCTCGGCACGCCGATAGGCACCGCCGCCGACACCGACATGCTGGCCTACGCCGCGGAAGTCTGGCGCTTGGTATCTCCAATAGCAAAACAGGAGGGCTTCGATATCGACGAGCTCGCCGATATCGACAACTTCGTGCCGCAGTTCCGCCAGGAGGCGCTTGCGGTCAACGCCCTTATCACGATGCCTCCCATGATCACCGCATGGGCTCAGGTACCCGACAAGCTCGCCTGATCGGAAAGACAGCAGAAATGACCGACACCCAAATCCCCGCCCAGTACTCGACTGGCCTGTCTCAGACCAACATCGAGCAAGCCCTCATTGCCGCCGGAAAGAACCTAGACCATCTTCAGCCGGCAGACCTCGCGCTGTTGGAGGACTTCCACACCATGGGTCGCATCGCCACGAGCCAACTGGTGGATCTGATCGGCATCACCAGTGACAACCAGGTGCTCGACGCGGGTAGTGGGATCGGCGGCACCGCTCGCTTCGTCGCCGACACGTGTCGGTGCGACGTTAACGCGGTCGATCTGACCGAGGAGTATTGCGAAACGGCGCGATGGCTCAATCGACTTGTCGGGTTGGACAAGCGGATTTCGGTTCATCAAGCAGACGTCACCGAATTGCCCTTCGCTGATGCCACTTTCGACGTCGTCTTCAGCCAGCACGTTCAGATGAACATCGCCGACAAGCCCCGCCTCTATCGTGAAGCACGCCGAGTGCTGGCCAGCGGGGGCCGGCTTGCCCTGTGGGACATCACAACTGGCGAGCTCGGCGGACTCGACTACCCACTGCCATGGGCCAACCAACCAGAGGTCAGCCACCTGGCCACGCCAGACGAGTTGCGCGTCGTCGTCGAGTCCGCGGGGTTCGCGATCGACCACTGGAACGACCTCACCGACCAGGCGGGCACCTTGATGCAGACACTTTTGGCACTGCCGCCCAGCCCGCTCGGACTGCAAGCCTTCGTCACCAACTTTGCGCAGAAAGCTAACAACCTGACTGTTGCCCTCGCCGACGGACGACTCCGCGCCATCCAAGGTGTGGCACGAGCAATCACCTAAGACCGCCCCGGCTTGACGCGTGCGTAGTCATATGACTACAGTGGTTTCCATGCAGGTGTAGTCATTTGACTACACATCAGGTGAGAGGACCACTGCAATGACGATTCCATCGACATCCACCCTGACCGTGGCGCAGTTGGGCAGCCGCATCGGCGCCCGCATCGACGGCGTCCTGCTGGCCGGCGATCTTGACGCCGCCACGGTCGGACAGATCCGCGCGGCGCTGCTGCGCCACAAGGTGATCTTCTTCCGGAACCAACACCACCTCGACGATGCCCAGCAGCAGGCTTTCGCTGCGCGCCTGGGCACTCCGATCGCCCATCCGGCGGTCCGGCACGAGAACGCGCCGATCATTACTCCGATCAACTCCGATTACGGCAAGGCCAACCGCTGGCACACCGACGTCACGTTCGTCGCGAACTACCCCGCTGCGTCGATCCTGCGCGCCGTCACGCTGCCCAGCTACGGCGGATCGACGCTGTGGGCATCCACCGCGGCGGGTTACCAGGCGTTACCGGAGCCGCTCAAACACCTCACCGAGAATCTCTGGGCGCTGCACAGCAACCGCTTCGACTATGTCGCTGCTGCCCAGGCGCAGACCGAGGAGCAAAAAGCGCATCAGACCCGGTTTGAGAAGCCGGACTTTCGCACCGAGCATCCGGTGGTGCGGGTACACCCGGAGACTGGTGAGCGGACCCTGGTCGCCGGTGACTTCGTGCGCGGCTTCGTCGGTCTGGACAACTACGAGTCGCAACTGCTCTTAGAGTTGCTGCAACGGCGAATCACCATGCCGGAGAACACCATCCGGTGGAATTGGGAGGCCGGTGACGTCGCCATCTGGGACAACCGGGCTACCCAGCACCGTGCGATCGACGACTACGACGATCAGTATCGGCTGATGCACCGGGTCACCGTGATGGGCGATGTGCCCGTCGACGTGCACGGCCGGCGCAGCCGCGTGATCAGCGGCGCTCCGCTGCGGGCTCTCCAGGCCGCGGCAAGCTGACGGGTCGCGTAGCCAAAGGCCGGGAAACAGTAGGTCAGCTGAACGTGTGGCGGACCGGCGTCGGGCATGGTGAGGTGTTAATTGCCACGGTCGAAAACACCCCCGGAAGCGAGGTCCGCCGTGCTGGGTCTACCCGAAACGGTGCACGCCTGTCTGTTCGATCTCGACGGTGTGTTGACCGACACCGCGAGTGTCCACACCAAGGCCTGGAAGGTCATGTTCGACGCGTTCCTGCGGCAACATGCCGAACAGACCGGCGAGCCGTTCGTCCCGTTCGATCCGGTCGACGACTACCTGAAATATGTCGACGGCAAGAAACGTGAAGACGGCGTCCGCTCGTTTCTGGCCAGCCGCGGCATCCAACTGCCCGACGGCGACCCCGACGACACGCCCGATAGGGACACCGTCTACGGGTTAGGCACCCGCAAAAACGATGCCTTCCAAGAGACGCTGCAGAACGACGGCGTCAAGGTATTCGACGGCTCGCGCCGCTACCTGGAAAAGGTGGCCGCCGCCGGTCTCGCTACGGCGGTGGTGTCCTCCAGCGCCAACACCCGCCAGGTGCTGGAGATCACCGGGCTCGACAAGTTCATCCAGCAGCGAGTCGACGGCGTGACCCTGCGCGAGGAACACATCGCCGGCAAGCCGGCACCGGACTCCTTCTTGCGCGCCGCCCAGCTGCTCGACGTCTCCCCCGCCGAAGCGGCCGTGTTCGAGGACGCGCTTTCCGGCGTCGCCGCCGGACATGCGGGGCACTTCGGGTACGTGGTAGGTATTGACCGTGTGGGCCAAGCCGACGAGTTACGCAGCCACGGCGCCGATGTCGTGGTCACCGACCTCGGCGATCTGCTGTAGGCGCCGCGATGATCCCGGATAACACCTTCCCCGTCGAACCCTGGCAGCTCCGCGAGACCCGTCTGGACCTCAACGTGCTGGCGCAATCGGAGTCGCTGTTCGCGCTGTCCAACGGGCACATCGGACTCCGCGGCAACCTCGACGAAGGCGAGCCGCACGGCCTGCCCGGCACGTATCTGAACTCGTTCTACGAAGTCCGGCCGCTGCCGTATGCGGAGGCCGGCTACGGCTACCCGGAGGCCGGGCAGACCGTCGTCGACGTTACCAACGGCAAGATCCTGCGCCTGCTGGTCGACGACGAGCCGTTCGACGTTCGCTACGGCAAGCTGTTGAGCCACGAGCGGGTGCTCGACCTGCGGGCCGGCACATTGACCCGATACGCGCACTGGGAGTCACCGGTCGGCAAGCAGGTCCTGGTGACCTCGACCCGGCTGGTATCGCTGGCACAGCGCAGCGTTGTCGCCATCGAGTACGTGGTCGAGGCGGTAGACGAATTCGTCCGTGTCACAGTGCAATCCGAGCTGGTCGCCAACGAGGACCAGCCCGTGACGTCAGGTGATCCGCGGGTTGCGGCCATCCTCGACAGACCGCTGGAGGCCGTCCAACACGAGGACACCGAATGCGGGGCACTGCTGATGCACAAGACGCGCGCCAGTGCGCTGATGATGGCTGCGGCGATGGACCATGAAGTCGAGGTAGAAGGCCGCGTGGAGATCACCAACGACGCGCGTGACGACCTCGCCCGCACGACCGTGATCTGCGGGCTGCGGCCGGGCCAGCAACTGCGCATCGTGAAATACCTGGCATACGGCTGGTCAAGCCAGCGTTCACGTCCGGCGCTGCGCGACCAGGCAGCCGCCGCTTTGCACAGCGCACGCTACAGCGGGTGGCAGGGCCTGGTGGACGCCCAGCGCAAGATTCTCAACGACTATTGGGACGGCGCCGATGTGGAGGTCGAAGGCGACCCCATATGTCAGCAGGCGGTGCGGTTCGGGCTTTTCCACCTCCTGCAGGCCAGTGCGCGAGCCGAGGGGCGCGGCATCGCCAGCAAAGGCTTGACCGGCACCGGGTACGACGGCCACATCTTCTGGGACACCGAGGGATTCGTTCTTCCGGTGCTGACCTATACCTTGCCGCACGCAGCCGCCGATGCATTGCGTTGGCGCGCTTCGACTTTGGATTTAGCAAAGGAGCGGGCCGCACAGCTGGACCTCAAGGGTGCCAGCTATCCGTGGCGAACGATTCGCGGCCAGGAATGCTCGGCCTACTGGCCGGCCGGAACCGCCGCGTGGCACATCAACGCCGACATCGCCATGGCTTTCGAGCGCTATCGGATCGTCAGCGGCGACGAGTCGCTGGAGAGGGATTGCGGGCTGGAAGTGCTCATCGAGACGGCCCGGCTGTGGCATTCACTCGGCCATCACGACCGCCACGGAGTGTGGCACCTGGACGGGGTTACCGGTCCCGACGAATACACCGCGATCGTGCGCGACAACGTGTTCACCAACATGATGGCGGCACACAACCTGCGGGTTGCCGCCGACGCGTGCGCCCGGCACTCCGAGGCCGCTCGCGAGCTGGGCGTGACCACCGAAGAGACCGCCGCGTGGCGCGATGCCGCCGACGCCGCGCACATTCCCTTCGACGAAGAACTTGGCGTGCATCCGCAGTCCGAAGGCTTCACCACCTACGCCGAGTGGGACTTCGACGAGAAGACAACCTACCCGCTGCTGCTGCACGAGCCGTACGCGCTGCTCTATCCCGCGCAGGTGGTCAAGCAGACCGATCTGGTTTTGGCCATGTACTGGCAAAGCCACAAATTCAGCGACGAGCAGAAGGCGCGCAACGTCGACTACTACGAGCGGCGCACGGTGCGCGACTCGTCGCTGTCTGCCTGCACCCAAGCGGTGATGTGCGCCAACGTCGGCCATGTGGAGCTGGCGCACGACTACACCTATGAGGCGGCTCTGGTCGACCTGCGCGACCTGCACCACAACACCCGCGACGGCTTGCACATGGCGTCGCTGGCCGGCGCGTGGACTGCTCTGGTCGCCGGCTTCGGCGGCCTGCGCGACGACGAGGGCATCCTGTACCTCAACCCGTATCTGCCCGAGGGCATCTCACGGCTGCGATTCCGGTTGCGCTGGCGCGACTTCCGAGTGACCGTGGACGTCATCCACGACGAAGTGACCTACACGCTGCGCGACGGCCCCGGGGGTGGATTGACTATCCGGCATGCCGGGGAGGACGTCGAGCTCAGCACCAGCGCGCCGACAACGATCACGCTGCACAAGCGTGAGCCGCTGCTGCCCACGCCGCACCAACCACCCGGACGCGAGCCGCTGCACCGGAACGCTTACCGGGTCGATCAGCCAGCCGAGCTGATCGGCTCGATCGGCAGCCAACGCAACCCGCCGGGCGCGTCGGCCGGCACCACCGGACGCTGAGGCGCAATAGGGTCCAGCCGACGGTACGGCTCGCCCTGACGTGGCCGCAGATCGTTTTCACCCTTGTTCGGCCACAGCGAAGCGGCCCGCTCGGCCTGCGCTGAAATCGACAGCGACGGGTTGACTCCGAGGTTCGCCGAGATCGCCGCACCGTCGACCACCGACAACGTCGGGTAGTTGTACACCCGGTGATATGGGTCGATCACACCGTGTTCGGCGCTGTCGCCGATCACCGCGCCGCCCAGGAAGTGCGCGGTCAGCGGGATGTTGAACAGCTCGCCCCAGGTGCCGCCTGCCACCCCGTCGATCTTCTTCGCGATCCGTCGGGTCACCTCGTTGCCGACCGGAATCCACGTCGGGTTCGGCACGCCGTGCCCCTGCTTGCTGACGTAGCGGCGTCGGCCCAGCCTGCCGCGTTTGGTGAACGTGGTGATCGAGTTGTCC
>NZ_JBAPPI010000477.1:0-8957 GCF_049280035.1 Mycobacterium sp.
CACCAGCGTGTGGGCTCCGCCGGCCGCCAACGCGCCCAGCGGCGTGCGACCCGACGCGCACGTCACCAGGGCGCGGGCCAGGGGAGCGCGGCCGGCCACCCGGACCGCGACATCGTCGGCCAGCAGCTCGACCAGCAGCTGCACCGCGTCCAAAGCGTTTGCGCTGCGGACGAACCGGGGAAACGCGGCGTGTGCAGCGGTGAAGGCCTCAAGGACGAGATCGTGACGGGCGCGCAGATGGGCCCGCTCGTGGCTCAGGATCGCGGCCACCTCGGTCTCGGTGAGGGAATCCAAAGTGCCCTCGCTGACCACCACTCGGCTGCGCACGCCGGGCAGACAGTAGGCCAGTGGCTGCGCTACTTCGAGGACGCGCAGGTCACGCTCGCGGACGCAGGCCCGCGCGGAGACCGCGTCCGGTGCTACGCCGAGCAGATCGACGAGCATGCGGTGATGGGCGCGACGCCGACGCGTCGCGATGGCCACCCGGACCACGGCCATCGCCAGCCGGGCACCGATCACCAGCGTGAGCGCGAACACCGCGACATCCAGGATCCACAGCGGCCAGCCGAGTCGACCGATGCCGCCAACCGGAGTGGCGGTCGGCCGCCCGTCCGGGCCGGGAAGAAATAGCCGGCTGGCGATCGCGATCCCTGCGCTGAACGCCGAAAGCACTGCCGCGACGGCGACGGCCTGCCAGAGCACCATCGCCGCGCGTGGGGCGCGCAACGGCCACTTTGCCCGCGATAGCAGTGCCGGTACCGGGCCGACCAGCATCACCGCAAGGATGGTGAAGGCTAGCCCGGACACGGTGCCAGTCTCCCTTAGCCCTCGGGTCGAGCGCCAGCAGACGACGCGTCGCGGTGACCGGACTCCAGTTCATCGAGTGCCCGCCGAAGCGCCTCGGCTTCGTCGGCGCCAACCCGTTCGACGAAATGCACCAGTGCCGCTTGTCGGCTTCCGGAATCTGCGGCCTGATCCAGCGCGTCGACCATGAGGCCGGCGACGAGTTCGTCGCGGCCGTGCACCGGGAGGTAGCGGTGCGCACGGTCGTCGCGGATTTGGGAGACCAGATTCTTCTTGGCCAGTCGTTGCAACACGGTCATCACCGTGGTGTACGCCAGGTCGCGTTGCATTGACAGCGCCTCGTGCACCTGCCGCACTGTTTGAGCTTGAGGGGCGAACCAAGGATGGTCCATTACCGCACGTTCGAGATTCCCCAGACGCGCCAGCTTAGCCATGTTCGTTCATCTCCTGTGCAATGACGCCAGAATACTCCGGCTTACTACCGACGGTCGTACCGATCCGTTCGCCCGCCAACTACTAACGGTCGAATGCCGTGGCAAGGCCCTCGGGCACGGGTCCCGCCGGTGTGACGGCCTTCACAGTCCACTGGTCCACACCGTGATCGGGCGGGTGGTCGCGCTGGTGGTGCTGGAGGCGCGAGCGTGGGACACTTGCGAGATTAGGGCAGCCTTGCCTATGCTGCTGGCATCGAGCGATAGATGACCGTGACGGCGTCCTGAGGGCTGCAGTGACCCCCGGTCAACTCGATCGGCGAGCCCCGTGCCTGAAGGCACGGGGCTCGCCTGTGTCTGGGGATGCCGCAGGTTGTGCGGGCGCTCAGTCTCAGTCTTTGATGAAGTGGTACATCCGGTACGAAAGCCGCCCGCTTTGCAGTTGCTTGTACCCCTGCGTGCCCGGCGCGCCGGCGAATACACGGCCGAAGGGCTGCAGGAATTTGGGCACATAGCGGGAGTTCAGGCCCAGGAAGCGCTGCGAGTTGTTATCCATCCCGCGCAGCACCTCCGTGTTGATCTCCCGCTTCGACACCATCCGCATCGGCATGCCGGCCAGTGCTGCATCCCAATCGCCAAATTCGAGGAACCCGCGGAAATCGGCGTAGAGGAAATGCCCTCCCGGGCGCAGCACCCGCGTCATTTCAGGAAGAAAACGGTCGAAATGGGGGTAGGAGTGCGCGGCCTCGACGTTGATCACCGCGTCAAAGGACTGGTCGGGAAAGGGCATGCTCTCAGCGTTGCCGTGCACGAAATCCAGCTGCGGTAGGTTGTGCCGTTTTTGGGCGAATTTAACACCGTCCGGGTTGTAGTCCAGCCCGGTGTAGGAGGCCGGTTTCAGTGTCCGGACCAGATACGCGGCTCCACCGCCGTGTCCGGAGCTGACCTCCAGGACTTGTTTGCCGCCGAGATCCGCTTGGGTCGCCGTGCGGTGGTAGAGCTGGATGCTGTACCGGTCGGGTTCATCCTCAGGGGCCAGCGGCAGTCCAAGCGGCGGATCTTCCTCGTAGCCCCAGTTGAGAAAGGTGATGTCTTCGTTTTCCCACCGGCGGGTGATCAAGGGGTACCAGTACTTGTTGATGGCTAGTTTCAACCACGGGAAAGGGTCAATGAGCTTGATGTACCGCTTGGAAGTGCTAGTCACAGCGGCGAGTATGCCACGCGGATTATGCGCCGCCGTGGTCGGCCAACGAAGCAGAGTTGGCATCACGCGACGCCTTGGCGCTTCGCCGGTAAACCACCGCTCGTGCACCCAGTGCGGGCTGGGTCGTGATACCGCGCCAGAACCGTCGTTCGTCCGGCGCATCGGTTGGGGCGAAACGGAATTCGCTCAGCAGTATGCGCAGCGTGACATCCATCTCCATGTCGGCGAACGCCGCGCCGACGCAACGGTTGACGCCGCCGCCGAACGGAACCCACGCCGTCGGCTTAGGGACGCCGCCGACGAATCGGTCCGGGTTGAACGACGCCGCGTCCGGGAAGCTGTCATCCGACTCATGGATCAGCCGGATGCTCAATATCACCTGGGTGCCCTCTGGAATAACCCAGTCCCCCAATCGGATTCGCGTCTTTGCGCACCGCACGGTGGCATCGAGAACCGTCCGGGTGCGCTGTACTTCCGAGATGGTGGCCCGCCGCAATTCGGATCCGCCGGCGTCGACTTCCTCGGTCAGCCGCGACAGCAGTTGTGGATGGCGAGTCAACCGCTCCACTGCCCAGCCCAATGATCCGGAGGTTGTCTCGTGACCGGAGAAGAGCAAGGTCAGCATCTCGTCGGCGATGTGCTGATCCGGGAGCGGCTCCCCGTCTTCGTAGCGGGCCTGCACCAGCAGCGCAAGCACGTCGCTGCGCTCTTCCAAGGCGGGATCGGCCCGCGCCTCGGCGATCAGCGAGTCGATGACAGCGTCGAAACGACGCCGGTACCGCAGATACCGCCCCGCCGGGCTCCACCGACCCAGGTCACGCCGCAAGCTCGGCGGCAACGCCAGGAACAGACCGACAAGTGCGGCCATGGGCCCCATTAGGTCGCGAAGCTCGTCCAGCGCGGCCCCCTCAGCGCCGAACACGGCACGCAGGATCGTGCCGAGAGTGATGCTCGTCATCGAAGGCAGCGTTTTGAACTCGCGCCCCTCTGGCCAGGTCGCGATCTCGCGCATCACCTCTTCTTCGATGATGTGCTCGTAGCTTCGCATCCGTTTGCCGTGAAATGACGGGAGCACCACCTTGCGGCGCGCCTGGAGTCTGGCGCCGTCAAGGCTGAACGTCGACCCCGGGCCGAATCCGTCGCCCAGGCTCCCGCTCCCCCCTCCCTTGCGTTCGAGCAGATCGGTGCTGGCGCTGAGCACGTCCTTGGCCAGGACGGGATCGGTGATCACCACCGCATGACCCAAGCTCGGCAGATTCACGCTGATGACGCTGCCGCCGTACCGCCGGGCCAGAGCGTCGTACATTCCGTGATTTGAAACCAAGAACCTGATGGCCTGGATGGGCTTCGGTAGCCGCGAACCTGGCGGTAGCCGAAGCGGCTCGGTTGTCGCCGTGACCGTTGCCATGTTGTCCCCTCGCCGTGGCCTAGATGTCGGCACTCACAGTAGCGGCAGCCGGCACGTCTCGCATGGCGATTCCGGCACCCCGGAACCACCCGCGTCCGCCCGGGCCGTGTAGATAAAATGACATGCAGCCATCGCCAGACTCAGCCATCCCACCGGGGCCATTCGATAACGAGCTAGGACTGGTGTTCACCGAACTCAGCCCAGATGGCGCACGCGCCCAACTCGAGGTCCAGCCCAAGCTGCTGCAGCCGATGGGCATCGTGCACGGCGGTGTCTACTGCTCGATGATCGAGAGCATGGCCAGCGTCGCCGGTTGGACCTGGTTCAACGCCAACGGCGGCGGAGTGGTCGTCGGCGTCAACAACAACACCGACTTTTTGCGTGCCATCGGCAGTGGCACCGTCTACGGCACCGCGACGCCGCTGCATCGTGGTCGTCGTCAGCAACTGTGGGTCGTCACCATCACCGACTCCGACGATCGCGTGGTGGCCCGCGGTCAGGTGCGGCTGCAGAACCTGGAAGAAGCTCCGACTGGCAGCTAGCTGGCGGCCTGCGCCGCTTCGCCGTGGTGTGCCTCGGCAGCTAGTACCGCCAGCTGCTCGAGCCGGGTGCGGGCGAACGCTTGCTGCTCGGTGATGGTCAGCTGGCCGCGCCGGCCGCTCAAGAACGTCACCGTCCAGGACAACACGGTGGTGACCTTGTTCTTGAAGCCGATCAGGTACACCAGGTGCAGCAACAGCCACGCGAACCAGCCGATCACGCCGCCGAACTCGAGCGGACCGATCTTGACGACCGCGAAAAATCTCGAGACCGCGGCCATCGAGCCTTTGTCGAAGTACTGGAAGGGCTCGCGTTCGGCCGGATCGGCGCCGGCCAGTTCGGCTTTGATCGTGGTCGCCGCGTACTTGGCGCCCTGGATCGCGCCCTGCGCCACCCCGGGCACACCGTCGACGGCGGCCATGTCACCGATCACGAAGACGTTCGGGTAGCCGGGCACCGACAGGTCCGGCAACACCTTGACCCGGCCCGCGCGGTCGAGTTCGACCGTCGACTGGCGAGCCAGATCCCGGCCCAACGGGCTGGCGGACACCCCGGCCGACCACACCTTGCAGGAGGACTCGATGCGCCGGACGGTGCCGTCGGAGTCCTTGACCGTGATGCCGTCGCGGTCGACGTCGGTCACCATCGCTCCGAGCTGGATTTCGACGCCCATCTTCTCCAACCGCGCGGCCGCCTTCTTACCGAGCTTCTCACCCATCGGCGGCAGAACCGCGGGGGCAGCGTCGAGCAGGATTACCCGCGCCTTGGTCGAATCGATGTGTCGGAACGCGCCTTTCAACGTGAAGTCGGCGAGTTCGGCGATCTGCCCGGCCATCTCGACGCCGGTGGGCCCGGCGCCGACGACGGTGAAGGTGAGCAGTTTCTTCCGCCGCTCCGGATCGTTGGACCGTTCGGCCGCTTCAAAGGCACTCATGATGCGACCGCGCAGTTCCAGCGCGTCATCGATGGACTTCATGCCCGGCGCGAATTCCGCGAAGTGGTCGTTGCCGAAGTAGGACTGGCCAGCGCCGGCGGCGATGATCAGGCTGTCATACGGGGTCTTATAGGTGTGGCCGAGCAACTCCGAGACGACGAACTTGCCGGCCAAGTCGATATGCGTGACGTCGCCAAGCAGGACCTGGACGTTGCGTTGGTTGCGCAAGATAACGCGGCTTGGGGGAGCGATCGCTCCCTCGGCGACGATGCCGGTCGCGACCTGGTACAGCATCGGCTGAAACAGGTGATGGGTGGTACGGGCAATCAACTTGATGTCGACGTCGGCCCGCTTGAGCTTTTTGACCGCGTTCAGCCCGCCGAATCCGGATCCGATGACCACGACCCGGTGTCGGCGATGTGGCGCGGTGTCTACGGGTTGGGCGCTCATGGTTTGGATTGCTCCTCGGCAGCGACGGCTTTCAACTACACGTTAACCGCCCGGACCTGGTTTAACGGTGTGATCAGCCCCACCCTCGTCGTCGAGCGTGACGCGCCTCGCCGGAGCTGTCAGAGACCGACCAACGGGCGCAGCGCCTTGGCAGCCGCGGTGACCACGCCGGGCGTGTAGAACGGCATGTTGATGATCACGCCGTCGATGCCGGCGTCCAGCACTTTGGCCTGGACCTGTTCGGCGATGTCGTCGGGGCTGCCCATCACTATGCGCTGGCTCCTGCCCGGCGGGATTTGGTCCGGCTTGACGTTCTCGTCCAACAGCACGGTCAGCAGGATGCTGGTCTCCAACGTCGAGCGATCGCGACCGGCCTCGTCGCACCGTTTGGCCAGCGCGTCGAGCTTGCCCGGCAGCGTGTCGAACCCGGCCATGACGTTGAGATGGTCGGCGTAGCGCGCGGCTATGGAGAAGGTCTTCTTCTCGCCGCCGCCGCCGATCAAGATCGGAATGCGATCGCGATAGCGCGGTTCGGCCGCCGCCGACTCGGTTTTGTACCACTCACCGGAGAAGGTCGATCGCTCACCCTTGATCATCGGGTCGAGGATTTGCAGCGCCTCCTCGAGCCGGTTGAACCGTTCGGTGAAGGTGCCGAACTCGAAACCGAGTTGTTGATGCTCGAGTTCGAACCACCCGGCCCCCACGCCGAGGATCGCGCGTCCCGCGCTGACGACGTCCAGGGTGGTGACGGCCTTGGCCAGCAGGGTCGGGTTGCGATAGGTGTTGCCGGTTACCAACGCGCCCAACTGAACCCGCTCGGTCGCCGTCGCCAACGCGCCGAGAGCGGTATAGGCCTCCAGCATCGGCTGATCAGGCGAGCCCAGCATCGGCAGTTGGTAGAAGTGGTCCATCACGAAAACCGAGTCGAACCCCGCAGATTCGGCTTCGCGTGCTTGGGCGATAACAGTGGGGAAGAGCTGTTCGACGCCGGTGCCGTAAGAAAAGTTGGGAATTTGAAAGCCAAGTCGGATAGTCACCCGGTCTACCCTAATGACCCTCCGCCGGCAGCTGAGGTCCCAAAATGAATTGTTCGCGCTAGGCGAATTGGGTCAGCGCACCATGGCTGACGTGCAGAAGCTGTCCGGTGATGTGCCGTGCTGCGGCACTCGTCAGGAAGAGCGCCAACCGCGTGATCTCGGCGGTGACGGGCGGCGGCGTGCTGGACAGCCCTTCGTAGCCCGGCTGCGCGCCGCGCCCGCCGGCCACGGCGTTGACCGTGATACCGCGGGTGCCGAAGACCGTCGCCTGACCCGAAACCCAGTTCGACAGCGCGGCCTTGACCGCGGCTTCGGCGCTACCTGGGCGCGGGTTCTCCGGCACGACGCTGATGATCGACCCACCGGAGCGCAAATGGTCACCCACGGTCTCGACAGTCAGGACGGCCGACAGCACGGTGGCGTCCAGCGAGTTGCGCCATGCGGCGGCTAGATCGGACAGCGAGTACGCCCGTGGGTCACCGGGGTTCCAGCGCGGCGCGGGGATGTTGACGATGGTGTCCAGGTGATGCGGGAACAGCCCACGGACCTCTGCGAGGCTGACGGGGTCGGTCGTGTCGCAGACGATCGCGTCCGCCTCGAGCTCCTTGGCGGCCACTTCGAGATCGTCTCGACGTGCCCCGGCCAGGGTGATCGTGTGGCCTGCGTCGCGGAACCCCTCAGCAACGGCGCGACCCAATTCGGTATCGCCCCCGGTGACCAGCACCTCCACCGCCATGACCTCCTCGTATTCAACACTGAACCTAGGTGACGGCCACTTACCGGCACCGCGGCGTCCGCCTGGAGCAACGGTCATCCGATGCTTCGATGGTGGCACACCGCACCGCCGGTCCCTGGGATTTCAGGGCGTGTATGGCGTCAATCTTCGTACATGTTACTGGACGGTAGCTAGAGATGAAACTCTGAATCCGGCACAGCGCGGTCACCGTTTGGACAACGCTTGGCACCATGACATTCCGGCTGACGAGTGTGCGGGCGCTGGTGTGCGGCCTTATCTGTCTCGTGCCGGCGACGAATCTGTCGTCGTGCGCCGCTAAGTCACCGCACTCCGCGTCGCAAGGCCAATCGTCGGCTCAATCGATCATGGTGTTCGCCGCCGGGTCGCTGAAGCCGACGTTCACCCTGCTCGCCGGAAAGTTCCAGACCGACAATCCCGGCACCACTGTGGATTTCGATTTCGGGACCTCGTCGGAACTAGCGACTCGGTTGACCTCGGGGGCCCCCGCTGACATCTTCGCCTCGAGCGACAGCGCGCAAATGGACACTGTGGCCAAGGCGGGCTTGACGGAGACCGATCCGGTCAATTTCGCGTCCAACACATTGGTGATCGTTACGGCGCCAGGCGATCCCAAGCACATCCACTCCTTTGCCGACCTCGCCAAACCCGGCCTCAAAGTCGCTGTGTGCCAAGAGCCGGTGCCCTGCGCAGCGTTGACCCAGCGCATCGAGGACAACACCGGCGTACACCTCAACCCAGCCAGTGAAGAACCGGCCGTGTCCGACGTCCTGACCGAGGTCACCAGCGGCAACGCGGACGCCGGGCTGGTCTACGTCACCGACGCGCGCAAGGCCGGTGACAAAGTGAGCACGGTCAAGTTCGCCGAGTCTGCCGACGCGACCAACGTGTATCCAATCGCCGTCCTCAAACATGCCCCCCAGCCCGCGCTGGCGCAGAGGTTCATCGACCTGGTGACCGGGCCAACGGGCCAAACGGTTCTGAACCAAGCCGGCTTCGCCGGGCCGTGAAAGACGCGCCCGGCAGTGAGCGGGATGCCGGTTGGTGGCCGCGGCCGCAAGGGTTCCCCGACGTGGCCCGCTGATCTGCGTTGATGCGTCGGAATACGTGGTCGCAATCAGCGGCAAATCGATAACATAGTCACCATTACGACCTTGCCCCGCTAGGCCAACACGGTAGGTTTTTGCTCATGGACGAGGTGAACGCAAACTCGACACGGCCCAAAAGCCGGTGGACGACGCTGGCGATCGCCGCGATAAGCGGCGCCGGAGCCATCGCGCTCGCGTTACCTGCGGCGACGGCGAGCGCCGACCCGGTACCACCGCCGGGAACCACCACGGCGGCGCCCCCGCCGCCAAACGGCCCAGCAGATGCGGCACCCGGCCCCGCCGGTCC
>NZ_JBAPPI010000478.1:0-6861 GCF_049280035.1 Mycobacterium sp.
GACTAGAACGTGTTCTAGCCGGATTGTCCGGGTTCAGCCGAACAACATCCGACCTTGACTACTACATCGCGTAGTAGTACAACGGTGTGTGGGCAGGCAGATGCTTCCTCACCCCTGCACCAAGGACGGTGATCCGCGATGATCGATCAGATTTCGCCGGCACGCGACAAGTCGACTGAGATTCTCCGTTGGGCCGCAATAGCATTCGCCATCGGATTCGGAATCCATGGCCTAGACCATCTGCGCCGAGGCATGTCGGCATCGCCGCCATTCATCATGGTCGGCGGCATGATCCAGGGGCTGTTCGTCGCCGTCGCGGTCGTTATGGCGCTCACCCGGCGGCCCCAACGCCAATGGGCACCGGAAGCGG
This sequence comes from Mycobacterium sp., assembly GCF_049280035.1. Taxonomy (GTDB): domain Bacteria; phylum Actinomycetota; class Actinomycetes; order Mycobacteriales; family Mycobacteriaceae; genus Mycobacterium. Next base: position 371 of record NZ_JBAPPI010000478.1, read on the forward strand.
CGATCGCGGTCGGGTTCGGCAGCGCCGCGGTATTCACCTATGCGCACCTGCTACCGACATTCCTGCCGGGCTACCAGGACAGCTTCATCTCGCCGCCGCACATCAACGTGACGTGGTTCTCCTGGTTTTCCGCCCTGACCGAAATCGGCACCGGCATTGTGTTCGCGATCGCCGGCATCCGGGCACGCCGGTCGGTCGGCGAGGCGTCGGTAATCCCGCTGCCGCCACGGCAGGGCGTCGGGGGATGAACACCAAAGCGGCAGGAACGCTGTTTTTCGACGGAGCCTGCGGAATGTGCACTCGTTCCAGGGATTTGCTGCTGAAGATCGATCGGACTGGAAACCTGCAGACCGAGGCTCTGCAAAGTCCGGGCACCGCGCAGCGACTGGGTATCGCGCCGACCAGCCTGCTGGAATCGGTCCGGTGGCTGGATGCGTCGGGTGCTGTCTACTCCGGTGCAGAAGCGGCCAACGCGGCTGTCTCGGCGGCGATCGGCACCCGAATCCCATTGGCAATCTACCGGATTCCCGGTATCCGCTTCATCGAGGAAGCCATCTACCGATGGGTGGCCGCGAACCGGTACCGCTTTCCGGGGACTACACCGTACTGCCAGTCACACCCGAGCGCCTGCTGAGCTAGAAGGCCGGCACGCCATCGCGGTGTGGGTGCAGCGCACCGACCGGTGAGGTGAGCGGCATGTGCAGCGCGTCAACGATTCCGGGCGCGGCGTCGCAGACCCACGGTATGGCGTTGACCGCGCGCATCCCGGTTGCCAGCAAGCCGTGATCATTGTGGCTTTCACCGCGGCGATGCCCGACTTCGAACTCCGCGTCGAAGCTCGGCTCCCCGTCGATGATGACCCGCCAGATGCCATCGGTTCCACCGGTTCGCCCCTTCGGCCAGTCCGGTGCGAGGTCGTCGGCGATTCGGTCGACGTGCTCGATGGTGATGACGTCGATGCCGTCGACGACGCCGATGCAGCGCGCCCGGGTGGCGCCGACGGTTCCCGCTTCCACGAGTCCGAACGCGGTGGAGATGTCGCGCGGGGTGGCCTGAAACTCGCACGTTTCACGAATGTCGTCCAGGTCGACCCCTAGCGCGTCGGCGACCATGGTGACCGCGGCACCCCAGCCCCATCGCAGGGTGCCGGCTATCTTCAACCCGCCTTGATAGTCGAGCGGCTGGCCGAATCCGAACAGCTCGCGCATATCGTATTCGGCTGGGTACTCGGAGTAATTCGTGATCTCGATGCCACGTACCGAATACACCTTGTGCGACATCGACATCAACGCGATCGGGAACAGGTCAGCGCCGAATCCGGGCTCGATGCCGCTTGAGAACAGCGAACTACCTCCGGCTTCGGCTGCACCGCGGATCGCGTCGGTCACCTTGCCGGGCATCGAGCCGCGCGGGTACACCAATCCGGGTATCGCCGTCGTCACGATGTTCTTGCCGGCGGAGAGGATTCGGCAAAGGTCGCCGATCGCTTCCTTCATCCGCGGTGGTGCCGGCGCAGCGTAGACGACACAGTCCGCATCACCGCCGAGGATCTCCGATTCGTCTTGGGTGGCCGCGACACCGAGCGGGCCAATACCGGCGAGTTCACCGGCGTCCTTCCCGTTCTTGCTATCTGAGTGCACCCAGACGCCAACCAGGTCGAGGTTCGGCCGGTCGGCAATGGTACGAATCGCATACTTCCCGACTCCACCGGTGGCCCACACGGCGACTTTGTAGCTGTCTTTCACGATTTCGACTTCCTTTTCCAGTGCAGACTTTTGACCGCGTCGAGGGCTTCGATGACGTAGAGGTCCAGCGCCCGGCGCTTCTTCGTTGACCGGCGAACCCACTGTTGGAACGCGAAATCGGCCGCCGCGAAGGCAAGTTGGACCAGCAGACCCGGGCGAATATCGGTATCGGGGTTGGCGCCCATCCGGGCGGCGACCAGCTTGGCCGCCCGCTCCCTGTCGGCGGGCGTGTGCATTGTCAGCTTGCCGAGCAGATCAGGGGCGACCAGCAGGGCTTCTCGCCACTCTTCGGTGTCGACCGCGTCGAACGAGCGGGTTCGGGTGATGATGGCGTTGATCAGCGCGACATCCGGCGACTCGGCGGCGGGCCGTTCTTCGAGGAGGCTCACGATGGCGGCGCCGCCGTGACGAACCGGCGCAAGCAACAGTTCCTCTTTCGTCGGCACGTGCCGAAAGAAGGTACGCGGCGAAACGCCTGCGGCCGCGGCGATTTCCTCGGTTGTCACGGCGTCGTACCCGCGTTCGATGAACAGCCGGAACGCGGCTCGCCGAATGTCGGCTCTGATCTGTGCGCGCTGGCGATCCCGCAGCGACTCCGGTCCCCTCGGTTGGGTCATCGAAAGCAGCCGATTCCGCCGTCGACCTGAATCGTCTGCCCGGTGATGAACGTCGCGTCGGTGCTCAGCAAGAACGCCACCAGCGCGCCGACGTCGGTGCGAACGTCGCCGATACGCTTCATCGGAACCCGTGCCACCGCTTTCGCGTAATCGTCAGGGGCATATTGCTTCCACAGTTTGACGCCGTCGGACTCGGCGAACGGGCAGATGACGTTGACGCGGATGTTGTCGCGCCCCCATTCCAGGGCAGCGACCTTCGACAGCCCACGGATGCCTTCTTTGGCGGCCGCGTAACCGCCCCACTTGGGTTCGCCGCCGGTGCCGGTTCCCGAGCCCAGGTTGACGATCGACCCGCCGCCCACCTTGACCATCAGCGGGTACACCGCCTGCATGAGCAAAAACGTCGCCCGCGGACCGACATCGTGGCCGAGCGCCAGGTCTTCGGTGGTGATGTCGACGAATGCCTTGGGCTCGTTGGTGGCGATCGCGTTGTTGACCAGACCGTGTACCGTCCCGAAGGCGTCGACGGCAGCCGCGACGATCCGCCCAACGCTGTCCGGATCCCGCAGATCGGCCACCAGCTTCTCGACCTGGCCGGCTGCGGTGAGTTCAGCGGTTGTCGCTGCCAGCACGTCGTCTTGGATGTCGACGAGCAGCACCGCTGCCCCGCGTTCGAGCAGTGCGGCGGCAATGCCCTTGCCCACACCTTGGGCGGCGCCGGTGACGATGGTGACCTGCCCGCGCATCGAATCGGGGTGGGTGTAACTCACTTGACCGGTCCCATCTGCAATTGCACGCCGCGGTACATCTCGTAGGTGCTGCGCGCGCCGTCAGGCAATTCGATGAACTCCACGGGTGTGCCGTCCGGGTCCTTCACGAAAAACATTCGGACGCCGCCGATCTCGAATGGCTCCTGCTCGGGCTGATAACCGGCGTCGCTGATGCGGCGATGGGTGTCGTTCAGGTCGGTCACCGACAACGACACGTTCTGAATGCCGATGATCCCGCGACGGGCCGGCTTATCCGTGGCGGGATAGGCGCCGAGTGACAGCAGCTCCACCATCAATCCACCCAGCAGGCCGCCCACCACCCTGCCCTCTTGGTTGTGTTTCGCGTGCAGGACGGCGTCGAAAGGCTCGCCGGAGATCAGTCTTTCGAAGACCACCTCCATGCCGAGCAGATCGCGGTAGAACGTCAGCGCGCGATCCATATCGCTCACTCCGACGACGAGGTGGCAAAACGAAACGTCTCCCACGACTGCGTCTGTCATGAGCGCTCCTGTCGGTGGGCCGGTTGCAATGGCGGCGCCGGCAGATCGAACGCTGGCCTGGTGGTACCGCCATCGACGCGCAGCATCACGCCGGTCACCCACGACGAGGCCGGCGACGCGAGATACAGTGCGGCGGAGGCGATGTCGCGCGGGGTGCCGATGCGGGCCATCGGTGTGTTCGATTCGTATTGGGTCCGCAACCTGTCGTCGGACATGACGAAGTCCATCGACTGCGTGGCGACACCGCCAACACCGATCGCGTTGACGCGCACCCGCGGGGCGAGTTCGGCCGCCATGTTCTGGGTCACCATGTTCAACGCCGCCTTGCCCGCGCCGTAGGCAACCATGCAGCTCATCACCATGTCACTCGATCGCGACGACACGTTGACGATGGATCCCGAGCCGTTAGTGTCGACCATCGCCTGGGCGGCCAACGTGCTGAGCAAAAACGGTGCGACGGCGTTGAAATGCAGTGCGGTAGTCAGGTACCGCGCGGAAGTCTGCATCGCCGGTCGCGGCGCGGTTCCGCCCGCATTGTTGACCAGGATCGAAAGCCGCCCGAATTGCCCGACGGTGCTGGACACCAGCCGAACGAGATCGTCCTCGACCATCACGTCGGTGACCACGGCCAGCCCGCGACGACCGGTTTGTTCGATGAGCGCGACGGTGTCGTCGAGGTCGGAGGCGGTACGCGCGGCGACAACGACGTCGGCGCCTGCCTCGGCGAACGCCACCGCAATCTCGCGACCGATGCCCGCACCCGCACCCGTGACGATCGCGACCTGATCGGTGAGACGGAACGCGTCGAGGATCACCGGTTACCTCCCCGCGAGGTTGGCAGCCGGGCGACCGGCGAACAGCGGCACGTCCAGGTAGGTCTTGATGCCGGGCTCGGCGGCGCAGACGTCGGGAATGGCGTTGACGCAATGGTTGGCGGTGGCAACGACACCCGGATTCCGTTTCAGCCCTTCGGCGATCGACGGCGGTTGCAGCCCCTTGAAGGTGAGGCTCACGGTGGGGTCGCCGGTGATCGCCACCTCGAAGCGTTCGCCGCGCCCACCGAAATTCCAATCCGGTTCGAGGTTCTCCTCGCCCATCAGCCAGTTGACCGCCGCGGTGATGACCGGCTCGCCGTCGACGAGGGCCTGCCAGCGGAACCGGCGCGCGGCCACGGTTCCCGGGGGAAGGGGAAATGGGCCGTAGTCGATTTCGGACGTCGCCACGGCGACGTCCTGGATCGTCCTGATGTTCGGATCGATCCGAAATCCCATGTGGTCGGCCACCATTCGCACCGACTGCTTAAAGCCCGCCTCGAGCAGACTGGCCATCGGCCCTTGCATGGCTTCCTCTGGGGTCCCGCCGAAACCCATGATGTGGCGCACGACATCCGGGGCGTTGTAGGTGCGGATGTCCGAGAACTCCTCGGCGCGCACGTGGGTGACCGCGGACGACAGTGAGGACAGCATCAGCGGGAAGCGCTCGGTGATACCACCGGGGTGGATCCCCGAACCGTGCAGAGTCACGCCACCTTCGACCGCGGCGTCGGCGACAGCCTTGTGACGGGAGTTGCCCGGATCGGGGTATACCCAGCCGACGGGAGTGACCACGTTCTTGCCGGACCGCAAAATCGCTATGACCTCTTCGTCGTTGGGGACCAGCGGGCTGTACACCACGCAATCGGCGTCGGTGGCCAGCACCTCGTCGACGCTGGAGGTGGCGGCGACACCCAGCGCAGCGGTGCCGACGATCTCCCCGACGTCGCGTCCGTTCTTGTCGGCGCTGTGCACCCAGCACCCGACCAGCTCGAGCTGCGGGTGATTCAGCACGCATTCGATGGCGGCCTTGCCGACGCCTCCGGTCGCCCACTGGATGACACGAAGCTTGGACCGACTACTCATCGTTGACCTCCCGGATGGACAGCGCGCGGCGGTTGGGGCCTTTACACCCCGAGCACTGCAATGGCAGAGTATGACCGAATGGCAGTTACTGTCAATAACACGGAAGGGTCGAAGCGGTGGGAATCCTCAACGGCAAGGTCGCGATCGTCACCGGAACCAGCCGCGGCGTGGGCGTCGGCATCGCCCATGAATTGCTGCGCGCCGGTGCCACTGTCGTCGGCTGCTCGCGCTCGGCGCTGGACACCATCCCCGGCATCGACGCAGGCTGGGCGGCGCGCGCCGCACAGCAGGTGTGCGACCAAGGCGATTACCGCTCGATCGACTCTTTTGTCAGCGCCGTCGTGGCCGCACACGGCCGGATCGACATCCTGGTGAATAACGCCGGCGGGACCGTCCCGGCACCGCACGCGGAGAGCATTCCCGGACTCGTGCAACGCATCCAGGGCGCACCACGCAGCGACGACGACTACGAACGCACGGCGCTCTTTCACGCCTATGCAGTGCAGATGAACCTGATCAGCCCACTCTGGTTTGCCATCCGCGCGTATCGGCAGATGGCGACACAGGACGGAACTGGTTGCATCATCAATATTTCCAGCGGCGCCGGGCATCCGGCGGGATCACCGACGCTGGTCTCCTACGGGGCGGCCAAAAGCGGGCTCAACCATCTCACCCGGTCGCTGGCCGAGGAATGGGGGCCCAAGGTCCGGGTGAACTGTGTGGCACTCGGGCCGACGATGACGGAGAACTTCCGGTCGTTCGTGCTGCCCAAGGACGATCCGACCGGCGAAAAGTACTTCGCCGCCGTCCCGTTGCGCCGCGCCGGCGAACCTGCAGAGGTAGGCCGGGTGTGTGTCTTTTTGGCCGGCGGAGACGCAGACTTCGTCAATGGCACGACCATCGAGCACGACGGCGGCATGCTGCCCGGTGTGCTCTACGACGCAGGCCTGAAGACAATCAC
>NZ_JBAPPI010000479.1:0-2169 GCF_049280035.1 Mycobacterium sp.
GGCCCGCACGGAATCCGTGCGGGCCGCTACCGACAGCACCATCGCGCTGCTTTCCTATAAGCCCGACACGGTCGAGAAGGACCTTGACGCTGCGCGGGGCCGGCTGACCGGTACGTTCCTGAGCGCCTACACATCGCTGACCCACGATGTGGTCATCCCGGGAGCAAAGCAGAAGCAAATCTCGGCCGTCGCGACCGTTCCGGCCGCCGCATCGACATCGGCGACCGGAAACCATGCCGTGGTACTGCTTTTCGTGAACCAGACGGTCATCATCGGCCAGGACGCGCCGACCAACACGGCATCCAGCGTTCGGGTCACCCTCGACAAGGTTGGCGGCCGGTGGCTGATTTCGCAATTCGACCCGGTATAAACCGAGATGCGGTGAACCGGTGAAGATTTGGACGTGCTTGTGTGCTCTGGCGATCGCAGCAGCTGCGGGTGTCGCCGGCTCGGTGATGCTGGGGCCAGTACCGCGGGCGTACGCCGCCCCGGCACCTGAGGTGGAGTACGTGTATGACGTGATGGTGCGGCGGCACTACGACAACTTTGCCAATCCCGCCGACGCCGTGAGCTACGGATACGGGATCTGCGACAAGGTAAGCCGCGGCGAGGGCTATACCCAAGTCATGGGTGACGTGAAGAACGACATCAGGCCCAATGACGAATTCGCAGCCAATTACCTTGTCTCGTATGCGGTTAACCTGTTATGCCCCGCACAGATTTGGCAACTGCGCAACTCGGCAGGCCACTACCAGCCACCGCCCGGCGGCTGAGAAAAGGAAGGAGACCGACATGCAGTTCTGGCCACTTACTCTGCCTGGCTTAGTGGTCGCCGCCGGCGCCGTGCTGGGCGCGCCTGGTGCGCATGCGGATGGCGACAACAACACGCTCATACCGAACAACAAGCGGCTCAACGACAGTGTGGTTGCCAATGTCTTCACCATTGAGCATCAAGCAGGCTGCACCAACGACGTCAGGATCAACCCACAATTGCAACTCGCCGCCCAGTGGCACACCAGGGATGTGCTGAACAACCGCAACCTTGACGGTGATATCGGCTCAGACGGGTCCACACCACAAGATCGCGCCAACGCGGCAGGCTTCCATGGTCAGGTGGCGGAAACCGTGGCGATCAATCAGTCCATAGCAATCAGCGGCAACGATTTGCTGAACCGGTGGTACTACAACCACGCTTACATGGCCATCATGTCGAACTGTGCCAACAGCCAAATGGGAGTGTGGTCGGAAAACAGTCCTGATCGCACGGTAGTGGTGGCCGTGTACGGACAGCCGCCGCCATCCGCCAACGCCAGCCAAAGAAACGTGGCGGAACTCCCTCCGGGCTCCCAGGCGAACAACATCCCGCTCGATCCCAGCCCCGACTACGACGCCAGCGACGAGCTCGAAAACGGCAACAACTGGTGGGCGTGGATCCTGCGCGGCGTCTACCCACCGCCCGGCATTCCGCCGCAATAGGCAAGCGTAAGACCGCCGTGAGCATCCGGCTTACGCGTTATCGTCATGCGAGCTTTGTAATCGTTGCCAATTCAACATTTTTGGTGGGATCGCATCATCCACGAAGGTAGAGGCATCGAGCCGGAACGAGGATGGCACAAACCAGCCAGTGCGACCTGCTGCGTCAACCCGACCTGATGCAGTGTGGAATTTATTGCGACGCTGTCGGATTCATCGCCCTTGTGATCAGCAGGTGCATCGTCGATTCATCGTGGTCGTCAGATGGCCGAGGCGCGGGTGTAACGCGCTGCACGCGCCCTTCGTGTGGTCCTGCTGTGCTCCTAGTGTCTCTGGGCTTGGCCCGGTGCGCGTCACCTCATCGGGTGGTTGTCGTCTCCCCGACGGAGGCAAACCCGGCGTCGTCCCGGCGCAGCGGAGTCGAATCGAGCGAACCGCATTGGTGGCTGGCCGGCGAGAGTTAGGGTAAATAGCTGCAACGAAGGAATCTGCGATGGGAACGCTGGCACCGGGCTGTACGGATCATCTGCTCCTATGGTCGGATCGGGTCCGCTTAGCCAGTGCGACTGGGATGCGGGCGGACTAGCGGTGGCCAATCCCGACGCGACTCAACGCAGCCCGAACTCGGGAATCGTCGCCGAGCTTGAGGCAGAGGGCTACCGCGATGCTGAGGCGGTAGGACGCGGCGGGTTCGGA
>NZ_JBAPPI010000480.1:0-3555 GCF_049280035.1 Mycobacterium sp.
GGTCACTCGGGTCGTTGGATCGGTGTCGCGGTAGCGGGCGAGCAGCGGCTGCAAACCCGTCATCAGTAGGCACACCGCGGCCAGCGTGATGAGTGCTGTCCAACCGTTCCAAGGGATTCCGAGCGCGCCGAACGGGATAATCGCCAGAGCCACCACACCGAAAGTCAGCGCCGGGCCAACTGCGACGGCGACCGGCCAGGTTAGCTGGGTGATTCGTGCGACGATTGCCCCCGGCGCGATCAGCAAAAACAATGCGATCAGCGTTCCGATCCACAGCCCCACTGGACTAGTATGGCTGGCCGGGTGACCTGGCTTGGGACGGCGGGGACGCATCTGGGCGCCCGCTACCGTCATGGTTTAGCTGAATCTGCGGAACTCTAAGGTGGCTGGCATGGCATACGACGTCGCCCGGGTGCGGGGATTACACCCGTCGCTCGGGGACGGTTGGGTGCACTTCGACGCGCCGTCGGGGATGCTGATTCCCGACTCGGTGGCGACCACCGTGTCGACGGCGTTCCGCGGGTCGTTCCCCAGCACCGTCGGTCCGCATCCGGCGGCCAAGCGCAGCGCCGCAGTGCTGGAAGCGGCGCGCCAGGCCGCCGCAGATTTGGTCAACGCCGATCCGCGCGCAGTAGTGCTGGGTGCCGATCGCGCGGTGTTGCTGTCGTCGTTAGCCGACGCGTCGTCGACCCGTGCCGGCCTTGGCTACGAGATGGTCGTCACCCGGCTGGACGACGAAGCGAACATCGCGCCATGGCTGCGCGCAGCAAACCGGTTCGGTGCCAAGCTGAAATGGGCCGAGGTCGACATCGAGACCGGCGAGCTGCCGCCATGGCAGTGGGAGGGCCTGATCGGGCAGCCGACGCGTCTGGTCGCTGTGACGTCAGCGTCGGGGACGCTGGGCACCATCACCGATCTGCGCCCGGTGACGAAGTTGATTCACGACGTCGGCGGGTTTGTGGTCGTCGACCATTCCGCCGCCGCGCCGTACCGTCTGGTCGACATCGACGAAATCGACGCCGACGTAGTGGCCGTCAACGCCGTCGGGTGGGGTGGTCCGCCCATCGGGGCGTTGGTGTTTCGCGACCCGGCGATGATCAACACCTTCGCTTCGGTGTCGACGAATCCGTCCGCCACCGGACCAGCGCGTCTCGAGGTCGGCGTGCACCAGTTCGGTCTGCTGGCCGGCTTCGTCGCGAGCATCGAATACCTTGCGTCACTGGATGAGTCGGCCCGTGGAACACGGCGCGAAAGACTGGCTACCTCAATGCAATCGGCCATGTCCTATATGGACGGGATCTTCGATTACCTGATGAGCTCGCTGCGGTCGCTGCCGTTGGTGGTGGTGATCGCCCGGCCCGAGGCCCGGATACCGGTGGTCAGTTTCGCTGTCCACGAGGTGCCGGCCGAACGGGTGGTGCAACGGTTGGCGGACAACGGAATTCTGGCGATCTCCAACGCGAGCTCGCGAGTGCTTGACGTGATCGGTGTCAACGACGTCGGCGGCGCAGTCACCGTCGGGCTGTCGCATTACTCGACGATGGCCGAGGTCGACCAGTTGGTGCGCGCCCTGGCGTCGCTGGGCTAGGCCGTCAGCACAATCTTCCCCGTCACCTGACCGGACGACAGCAGTCGATGAGCCTCGGCGGCCTGCTGGATCGGTATGTGCGCCCCGATCACTGGCCGGACACGTCCGTCAGCAATCATCGGCCAGACCGATTTCGTCACCGCCGCGACGACCTCGCTCTTACTGTTGGGACCGGTCACCGGTCGGCCCCGCAGGGTGGTCCCGATCACCCGGGCCCGTTTGCCGACCAGCTTGCCGATGTTGAGTTCGGCGGTGACTCCGCCCTGCATCCCGATGATGACCAGCTGGCCGTCAGGGGCCAGCGCGTCGATGTTGCGGTCCAGGTAAGAGGCGCCCATGATGTCCAGGATCACGTCGGCGCCTGCGCCGTCGGTCGCCTCATGAACTTTCGTGACGAAGTCCTCATCGTGGTAGTTGATGGTGATTTCAGCTCCCAGTTCGCGACAGTGTTCCAGCTTGTGGGCGGATCCCGCGGTGACCGCCACCCGGGCACCCAATGCCCGGGCGACCTGGATGGCGTGGGTTCCCACCCCACTGGCGCCGCCGTGGATGAGCAGCAGCTGGCCCTGGCTCAGGTGAGCCGTCAGTGCCAGATTCGACCACACCGTGCACGCCACTTCCGGTAGGCCGGCGGCGTCCCGCGGGTCGACACCGTGCGGAATCGGCAGCAGCTGACCGGCGGGAACAGCGACGTATTCCGCGTATCCGCCGCCCGCCAGCAAAGCGCAGACTTCTTGCCCGGCCGACCAGTCGCTGACCCCGTCGCCCACCGTGTCGACGACGCCGGAGACCTCCATGCCGAGCAACTCGCTGGCACCCGGTGGTGGCGGATAGTAGCCGGCGGCCTGCAGCAGGTCGGCCCGGTTGACGCCGGCGGCGCAGACTTTGACGAGCACCTCCCCGTGGCCTGGCGCGACATCGGGGACTTCCTGCCACACCAGTTGATCGGCGGATTCAGCGACGATGGCATGCATGCTCGACACGCTACTACCTGCGGACACCGACTGTTCCAAAGGCTTTTTCAAAGGCTTTGTGTCGCATAGCATGACGTAATGGCCGCCCCGATTGCCGGCCGGACAGCCAGTGAGATGCCCGGGTTGGATATCGCCGAGCAGAAGTCGTGGCAGAACTTCTTGGACTCGACCCTTCGTTTGTATTCCGCGCTCAACCGTCGACTGACCGATGCGCACCAGCTGTCGCTGTTCGACGTCCGGGTGCTGGACATCTTGGACAACACACCCTCCGGCTGTGCCCGAATGGGCGATCTGGCCGAGGCGCTGCCGTCGCTGCCGAGCCGCCTGACCCGTCAGATCCGTCGCCTGGAGACGCAGGGACTGGTGCGCCGGGAGGCCAGCCAGGATGACAGGCGCGGGGTCGTCGCAGCCATCACCGACAATGGCCGGGCAGCGGCGAGGCAGGCCATGGTCACCTACGCCCAAGGCGTGCGGACCTATTTCCTGGGCCAGTTGTCACGTTCGCAGATCGCCGCGATGGGGGAGAACTGTCGGCGGATCAGCGTCGCGCTGAAACTGTCCTACCGGGCTGCGAAGACCGGCGGGCAGACCGGCGGGGCCTGACACCGTTACCCTTGTCGGCGGTGGCGTGGCAGAGCGGCCTAATGCACTCGCCTTGAAAGCGAGAGACGGCTAAAACCGTCCGGGGGTTCAAATCCCTCCGCCACCGCCAATGTGATCTATCAAGACATCGGAATAGGTCCGAACCCTCGTTTAGGGGTTGGGCTTGTTTTTCGGACGGCCGGTGGGGGTGCCGCGGGGTTTGGTAATCCGTGGTCGGGTCCAGGGTTAGCCGGCGGATCAGTTCACCGGTGGCGGCGTTGATGATCCGGACGCTGAGGTCTTGGACGAGGGGGCGCGGGCCCGCGTCCTACCCGTTGGCCGCATCGCAGCGCCGATATGGCACATGCGCGGCGAAAGGTACCAGCCCTGATCCGGTGGCGATGCATGAAC
>NZ_JBAPPI010000481.1:0-4016 GCF_049280035.1 Mycobacterium sp.
ATCGTGTGCCACAGCGACGTGTACCACGGATCGCTCGCGGCCGCGGGCGCCGGCTGGCTGCCCGGCTCTGCGGGCAGGGCCGCCGACGGGGGAAGTTGGACCTGATACGGGATGTCACCCGGCTTCACGAACCCCAGACGCTCGCGGGCTTGGGCCGCAATGTAAGCCGGATCGGCGAGCTTGACCCTCTGCTGCTCGAGATCGGCGATCTGTTGCCGCAGAGCAGCTTCGGAGGCAGCCAGCTGTTTCATCTCGGTGCGCTGCGCGAAATAGGTGCGGACCGGGCCTGCGATGGTGAGCGTCAGCACGCAGACAACCGCGGCCAGGATCGCGGCCCGCCGCGCGGTCAGGCCGAGTCGTTGCTCGGACCGCTGCTCGGCCGATTCGACGATTGCGCGTTTGATCGGTTCGACCTGCTCCGGCAGGGCACGGGACGCATTCGGACCGGGACGGGCCGCCGGCGACTTGCGCTGCCGGCCCTGTTTCGAATCGCCGGCCCGGGTCGGACGCGACGCCGGTGGGCGCCGCTTCGGGTCTGGCCGTTTCGATTCCGGCATGATTCCTACCGGTTAGCCGGCTTCCGGCGCGTACCGCGGGAATGCCAGATCACCGGCGTAGCGGGCGGCGTCGCCGAGCGCTTCTTCGATCCGAAGCAGCTGGTTGAACTTGGCGACGCGTTCGCTACGCGCCGGTGCGCCGGTCTTGATCTGCCCACTCCCGACAGCCACCGCAAGATCGGCGATCGTGGTGTCCTCGGTTTCGCCGCTGCGGTGGCTCATCATCGTGCGGTATCCGCTGTGGTGCGCCAGCGCGACGGCGTCGAGCGTCTCGGTCAGCGTTCCGATCTGGTTGACCTTGACCAGCAACGCATTTCCGACACCACGCTCGATGCCTTCTTCCAGCCGTTCGGGATTGGTGACGAAGATGTCGTCGCCGACGATCTGCACCTGGTCACCGATCGCCGTGGTCAGGGAAGCCCAGCCGTCCCAATCATCTTCGGACAGTGGATCTTCGATGGACACCAACGGGTAGGAGCCCAGGAGGCCGGCGTAGAACTCGGTCATCTGGTCAGCGGTGTGGGTGCTTCCCTCGAACTTGTAACCGGTGCCGTCGGTGTAGAACTCGGTGGCCGCGACATCGAGGGCCAATGCGACGTCGGGGCCGGGTTTGAAACCGGCGGATTCGATGGCCTGGCTGATCAAATCCAGCGCCGTCTTGGTATTGGCCACGTCGGCGGCGAAGCCGCCCTCGTCGCCGACGGCAGTGGACAGGCCCTGTTTCTTCAGCACCGCCTTGAGCGCGTGGTAGACCTCGGCGCCCCAGCGCAGCGCTTCGTAGAAGCTTGGCGCCCCGATCGGGGCCACCATGAACTCCTGGATGTCGACGGCGGTGTCGGCGTGCGCGCCGCCGTTGAGGATGTTCATCATCGGCACCGGCAGGATGTGCGCGTTGGGGCCGCCGAGATAGCGGAACAGCGGCAACTCGGCGGAATCGGCGGCCGCCTTGCTGACCGCCAGAGATACCCCGAGGATGGCGTTGGCGCCCAACCGGGACTTGTCCGGAGTGCCGTCCAGGTCAAGCAGCGCCTGATCGACCAGCCGCTGATCGTCGGCGTTGAGCCCAATGACAGCCGGAGCGATTTCGTCGAGCACGGCCTGCACAGCCTTCTTCACGCCCTTGCCGCCGTAGCGGTCGCCACCGTCCCGCAGCTCGACGGCCTCATGCTCGCCGGTCGACGCACCGGAAGGCACCGCTGCCCGCGCGAATGTGCCGTCAATGAGGGCCACCTCGACCTCGACCGTCGGATTCCCGCGCGAATCCAGGATCTCGCGGGCTCCGACCTGCTCGATAATCGGCACTGGGTTCTCCTTAGGTGATAAGGGCGTGGTAAAGGCCAAGCGACTGCCATCAGTAGCCTAGAGCCTGCTCAGAGCGGGTGACCCGCCGCATAGGCGGTAGCCCAGTCGCGCACGGCACGGGCATACACGTCGGAGTAGTTGTACGCCCGCAGCGCCTCTATCCACCCTCGCGGTGTGGCGAGATCCTTCCCGCGCCAACATAGATAACCCGCGGCCGACAACGCGGCATCATCGATGTTGTCCACGCTGACCACGCCATCGTTGTTGGCATCCACCCCGTATTCACGCCACGTCTCGGGGATGAACTGCATCGGCCCCATCGCCCGCACGGCGTTGGAGCCGTCGTCCATGCCACCCGCTTCGCTGTCGATGATGCGCAAGGTGCCATTGGACCCGTCGAGGACCACACCCCTGATCGGGGGACGCACATCTCCGTTGGGAGACAGCGTCGCGTTGTGGTAGGTGCCGTGGTGGCTCTCGACCTGACCGATACCGGCCAGCGTCGTCCACGCGATGTGGCAGCTCGGGTTCTCCACCTCAGCGACCCGCGCGGCGTAGCCGTAGGCCTCCAGCGCGGTGACCGGGATTTTCAGCGCCGGAGCATGTACGGTCGCCCACCCATGCAGCTGATCGGCAGGCCGGCCTTTGGCGTGGGTGTCGACCGGCGGCACAGCGACGCCGACGGGCGGCGGCACGCCTTTCGGAATGTAGGGGCCCAGCTGCCAGCTGCAACTTGATGCCAAGAGCAGCGCCGTCGCTCCCACGACGGCGAACGCCCGCAGCCAACGGACCGGCGACACAACACTCCCCTACACACGATTACCCCGACCATGGTCGCATGGGAATCGAGTCGGTCAGCTGCTCCTCGGCGCCGCGTCTGGCCTGACTCCAGTTGTCCAGCGATGATGACGTGCTGCAGACCTGCATCCGGCCGGAAAGGTGCCGCTGACCGGCTCGCCGATTTATTGAGGGTCGCTGCGCGGATCGTCTTGCTCGCCAGCAGCCGATTCGTCAGTGTCATGGGCGTCGCCGTCGCTGGGAACGGCCTCGGCCACGTCCTCTTCCGCAGGCTCGTCCTCTTCCGCAGGCTCGTCGCGCCCGGCCTCGACTTCCGGTTCGGCAACGTCCTCAGCCGCGCCCCCCGCCTCGTCGACGTCGTCCGCCGGCTCCTCGGCCTCGTCCGCCTCCACCAGCGCATCGACGGCAGGCAGCCAGTGAGCGCGCCACTCGTCCTCGGTGATCTCGCCGACTGGAGCGACATCCAGCTCCGCGGGGACGTCTTCTCCGCGGCGGTCGGCGGCGATCGCTTTCTCGGCGCTCCGGACCGTATCCATGAATTCTAAAAGTGCTGTGCGCAAGGCATTTTCAGCGTCGACATCGGTGGTCACGGTGATAGACGTGATTTCTGAGGGGATCAGGTCGGCAGGTAACCCCGCGCGTGTGACACGCTGAACCACCTTATGCGCCAATGCCAGAGCCGGCTGAGCGGTGGGCACGTCGTCTATCACCGAGTTCCGTGCCTTCGCTTTCTTCTCTAAGGCTTTGCGCTCCTCCCACTGAGCTAACTGCTCATCGAGCGAAATCTCTTCTCCGGCAAGAACTCCTGGAACCCGGTTGCCCAATTTGCGGAGCAGTGTATCGGCGACATCGTCGATGCTGAATGGATGTTGTGGCGCGTCTTCGGCGATGCGGGCGTGGAAAAGCACCTGCAGCAACACGTCGCCGAGCTCTTCGCGCAACGCGTCGGCATCGCCGCTACGCACCGCGTCGAAGACCTCGTAGGTCTCTTCCAACAGGAACCGGCGCAACGAATCGTGAGTCTGCTCACTTTCCCACGGTCCGGCCGTCCGCAGCTTGTCCATCATCGCGACCGCGTCCACCAATCGCTCCCCCGGCTGGTGATCGGGCGCAGAAATCAGTCGCTCGCCGGCGGCCAATCGCGCCGTGACCGACGGGTGTTCGGGGTCTGAGGACAGCAGCACTGGAGCGTCCTCCCCGGTATGTGCGGGGCGCGCCGCCGGCAGCGTCCAGGGCACCGCGACCGGCATCTCCTCGGTGTACTGCACCTCACCGGTGAGCAACTCGATGGCCTCCACCGGAACTAGCGACGGTCGGCGTGGATCGACCAAGACGACAGTCACCAGCGCCACTCTCCCC
>NZ_JBAPPI010000482.1:0-2924 GCF_049280035.1 Mycobacterium sp.
GCCACCGGTGAGCCGTGACGAACTGTTCGGCAACGGCCGCGGGCTGGCCGCCGGTGTGTGGGCACCGCAAGGCAAGGCCCGGCGGGTGCCCGGTGGTGTGGTGGTGTCGGGGCGCTGGGCGTTCTGCAGCGGCATCACCCACGCCGACGTGCTGTTCGCCGGCTGCGTGCTCGAGGATCGCCCGGCCGTCGTCGCGCTGCCCACCGAGCAGCTCCAGATCCTGGACACCTGGCACACCCTCGGCCTACGCGGCACCGGCAGTCACGACACCGTGGCCGACGAGGTGTTTGTCCCAAATGAGCGGGTGCTCTCGATATTCGACGGCCCGGTGATCGACCGGCCGTTGTATCGATTCCCGCCGTTCGGATTTTTCGCCGCCTGTATTACGGCGGCCGCGATGGGTAACGCGCGGGCGGCGATCGACAATTTCGTCGAGCTTGCTTGCACCAAAAAGGGTGTCGCGGCCAGTCGCACGCTCGCCGAACGTCCCACCATCCAGGCGGCGGTCGCCGCGGCCGATTCGGGACTGGAAGCCGCGCGAGCGGGTTACTACCAGGCCATTGACGCGGCGTGGCAGGCCAGCCAGCACGAGCCTCCGGTGCCGTTGGAGGCGCGTACCCGCGTGCGGCTGGCTGCCACCCACGGAGTGCGCGTCTCGGCCGACGTGGTGCGCACGATGTATGACCTCGCCGGAGGGAGTGCCATCTACGACGGCGCACCACTGCAGCGCTGCTTCCGCGACGCGTTCACCGCCACCGCGCACTTCCAGGTGAATGAGGCGTCACGCGAGCTGCCAGGCCGCATCCTGCTCGGGCAACCCACCGAGGCGGCAATGCTGTGAGGCAGCCGATTGAAGTTGTGTTGCCGTTCTGGCTGGACGCGCCTGACGAGGAGGCATTGGAAATCGCTGACGCGACCAGCGCGGCCGGACTCAGTGGGCTGTGGATCGGCGAGATGGCGACCTTCGACGCTTTCGCGTTGGCCACCGCCGTCGGAATGCGGGCACCAGGTTTGCGGCTGAAAGTGGGACCGTTGCCGGTCAGCGTGCGGACCCCGGTGTCAATCGCGTTGGGAGCGAGTTCGGTTGCCTCGCTTACCGGTTGCCAGGTTGACGTCGCGCTGGGCGCCTCCAGCCCGGTCATCGTGGCGGGCTGGCACGACCGCGAGTGGTCACACAGTGCGGCGCGCATGCGCGAAACCATCGACTGCCTGCGGCCGATCCTGCGTGGCGAGCGCGCCGACTATGACGGGCGCTACGTCCGCAGTCATGGATTTCGGCTGCGTCACCCGCTGCCGCACACCAGCATTGGAGTAGGCCCATTCGGCCCGATGATGACGCAGCTGGCGGCCCGACTCGCCGACGAGGTGGTGCTCAATCTGGCGTCGCCGCAGCGGGTTACGCAGGTGCGTCAACAAGTAGAGCACGATGCCGCCGCGGCGGGTCGCACGCCGCCGCACCTGACGGTGTGGGTACCCGTCGCCGTGCGACCCGGCGAGGCCGCGTTGCGGCAATTGGCTAACCAGCTGGCGATCTACCTCGCCCCGCCCGGCTACGGCGAAATGTTCTGCGAGCTCGGGTTTGCCGAGTTTGTCGAGCGTGCCCGCACCGGCGCGCGCCGGTCGGAGTTGGCGGCGGCGATTCCCCTCGAGCTGGCCGAGCAGCTGGCCGCGGTGGGCACTCCAGAACAGGTCGATGCCCGGCTGCGGGCCTACCTGCAAGCCGGCGCAGACACCGTCGCGGTGATACCGGTAACCGCCGAGGACCCCGCCGGCCGGGCCGCACTTCAGTGCGCCGCGGACAGTTGTCGCATAACCTCACCAGCTCGGGAGACAGTCTCGTGAGCACTGTGAATACACAATGCCGGCTGGCCGCGCGTCCAGTGGAATTGCCAAAGGCTAGCGATTGGACGATTGCCGAGGAACCCAAACCCATTGCAGCCGAAGGCGAATTCGTGGTCGAGGTCGACTACCTGTCGATGGACCCGGCGATGCGCACCTGGATGAACGCCGGCCGCTCGTATGTGCCGCCGGTGGAGATCGGCGAGGTGATGCGGGCGCTTGGCATCGGACGCGTCGTTGAATCACGCCATGCCGCATTCGCCGTCGGGGATGAGGTGTCCGGGATATTTGGGGTCCAGCGCTATGCACTATCCAACGGCCACGACGTCAATAAAGTTGACACCACAGTGGCATCAGGGGCACCGACAACCGTGCATTTGGGGGCCCTCGGCATCAGCGGTCTGACCGCCTATTTCGGATTGCTCGACATCGGCAAGCCTGAGCCGGGCCAAACCGTGCTGGTGTCCGGGGCGGCTGGATCGGTGGGCAGCATGGTGGGCCAGATCGCGCGGATCAACGGCTGCCGCGCTATCGGTATTGCCGGCGGCGAGCAGAAATGCCGCTGGCTCGTCGAGGAGGTTGGTTTCGACGCCGCAATCGACTACAAGACCGCCGACCTGCGGGCAGCGCTGAAAACCCATGCACCCGGCGGTATCGATGTCTTTTTCGACAATGTCGGCGGTGCGACTCTGGAAGCCGCCCTGAACCGACTCGCGGGCGGTGCCCGTATCGTGCTCTGCGGTGCGGTGTCGCAGTACAACGAGACGCCGCGGGGACCGGCGAACTACATGCAGCTGTTGGTGGCGCGGGCATCGATGACCGGCTTTGTCATCTTCGACTACGCTGACCGCTACCCGGAAGGTGTTGCGCAGCTGGCGAAGTGGCACAACACCGGTGAACTGCGATCACACGAGCAGATTGAGCACGGCGACGTCGCTGATTTCCCCGACACGCTGCTCAAGCTGTTCCGCGGCGAAAACACCGGAAAGCTGATCCTCGCGTTGAACTGAAGCAGCGGGAATACCTCCGCGGAGCTGGCACGTTGAGCCGCGTATGAAACCCTTCACCGAGACCGAACGTCAAGA
>NZ_JBAPPI010000483.1:0-3531 GCF_049280035.1 Mycobacterium sp.
TGAGGCGCCGGCGTAGCCGTACATGGCGGCGGCGTCTTGGGCCCACATTTCGGCGTAGAGGGCTTCGGTGGCCATGATGGCCGGGGTGTTTTGGCCGAAGAAGTTGGTCGCGATCAGCGCCATCAACAGCGCGCGGTTGGCCTCGATTACCGGTGGGGGCACCGTCATCCCGAACGCCGCCTCGTAGGCGGCCACGGCCGCGCGGGCCTGGTTGGCGGTTTCTTCTGCCTGGGCAGCGGTGGTGCTTAACCAGCTGATGTAGGGCGTGACCGCGGCCATCATGGTCAGCGAGGTCGGGCCGATCCAGGGACTGCTGGTCAGCTCCGACATGGCGGACCCATAGCCGGTGGAGGCAATGCCCAATTCGGCAGCCAGCCCATCCCAGGCCTCTGCAGCAGCCAGCATCGGCCCCGGGCCGGGACCCGAATACATCCGGCCCGAATTAATCTCCGGCGGTAACAGCCCGAAATCCAGCACTAAACCCCTCCGTCAGGAAGCCAGGATCGCGTTGGCCGGTTCGGCCGAAAGCAACCGATAGCGGTCCCGCAGCGTTGTCGTGAACTGCTCAGCGATCGGCAAGTCCCGGTCGTTGACAGCGCGGTATGTGGTCACAGACGAATTGCGCTTTCTTTCCTCGGTAACCCTCGGCGGCAACAACATTGAGCACGTGCGCTCGTCACTGAAACAGTCGCTCGCCTGCGACATTAGATGGCGATTCGGGCCGTCGCCGCTGCTGACGCCGACTATTCATTCCCGGACAACCACTATTCATCCGCTAGCAACTGCTGTTCATCCAGTGTTGGGTTTTCCGCAATTCGTTGGTCGTCGCCCAGTGGCCCGGTCAGCCACCGGCCGGCGAGAACGGAATCACCGTGGAACGGAGCTCAAACCGGCTTGGGGCCGCCGAACCGTTGCGGCCGGCCAGATTGGTTACCGGCATCATCGGCGGCATGGCACTCGGTGCGCCCGCGTGCGCTGCCGGGACTGCGGCGGTGCCGCCGAACGGCATCGCCGTCGCCGCGCTCGTCGAAGGCGCTGCAGCCCAGCTGGATGGCACGGACAGCGCGCCCACAGAGCTGGCCTGACCCATCCCTGCGGAAATGGCAGGCATACCGCTGCCAGCGCCGGCGAAGCCGGCTGACGCTAGCACGCTGGTGCCCGAGCCGAGGCCGGCCGACTGGGCCGCCCCCAACTCGTTTGCCGCGGTGCTGACAGCTCGGGCAGCGTTTGCCGTGCTGCCCGTCGTGAAGAGCTTGGACAGCATGCTCATCGGCATTGTTGCCATCCGCAAGGGCGTGCTCAGGGCGCTCAGCATCGACAGTGACGATGTCGAGGATGGCGACGACGACGAATCGGTCGCAGACGTTGCGAGGCTTTCCAAGCCCTGGGGCGACGCAAGGCTCTGCAGGGTTTGGGGCATTCCGGAAATCAGCTGCGGACCCGACGACATGAGCGTCTCGACGTCGGTTCCCCCGGAGGTGCCGGCGGCCTGGGCGGCCGCGACGGCCTGTCCGCTCGCGCCACCGGCGTTGGTGGTTTGTGGCGGCGTGCCAAACGGTGTCACCTGCGCGGCGGTCGCCGAGGCGCCGGCATAGCCGTACATCGCCGCGGCGTCCTGAGCCCACATTTCGCCGTAGTGGGCCTCGGTCGCGGCGATCGCCGGGGTGTTCTGCCCGAGGAAATTCGTCGCGACGAGCATTGCCAACAGACTGCGATTCGCGGCAACTACCGTCGGCGGAACTGTTGCGGTGTAAGCGGTTTCATATGCCCCGGCCGCGGCCGTGGCTTGTGCGGCGGTCTGCTCAGCCTGCTCGCCGGTGGCGCTGAGCCAGGTCACATACGGTGCGACGGCTGCGGCCATCGACGCCGAGCTGGGACCGGTCCACGACCCGCTGGTCAGCGTCGCGACCACCGACCCGTAGTTCGCCGCGGCGGACGTCAGCGCGTCGGCCAGCGACTGCCAGGCCGCCGCGGCGGCCAGCATCGAGCCCGGTCCCGGGCCGGCATACATACGCACGGAGTTGATCTCAGGCGGCAGGGCGCCAAAATCCAGCATTGGGTCATCCGCCTTAGCCGGTCGCGACCGCGTTGGCGGCCTCGGTGGCCGCATAAGAACCGGCGCTGTCCCCCAGCGTGCTGACGAACATCTCGTGGATCGCCGATGCCTGCGCACTGACTGCCTGATACATCTGGCCGTGCATGGCGAACTGCGCGGCCGTAAGGGCCGACACCTCGTCTGCCGCTGCCGGGACCACGTCGGTGGTAGGAGCCGCCGCGGCTGCATTTTGCGCTGTCATGGCCAAGCCAATGCCCTGCAAATTTCCGGCCGTGGCAGTCAAGTCTTCTGGCTGTGTGCTCACAAACGACATCAGGCACTCCCTTCACAGCAGCACACACCTGTCACTAGTTAGGGACGTTAACTAGGCAAGATGGGCTGTCGACATGCCCTAGCTATGTGTTAGCTATGAATGGCCTGACGCGCCTCGATACCGCGAACGCAAGCGGCGCGGTTCTCCCGAAGTGGGGAGAACCGCGCCGTTAGGCGGGTTACCGCCGCAGTTCGGTGGCCGCGACCTGCACGTACACGCCAGTGTCCTCGGCCATCAGCAGGCCACGACCGCGGGGCAGCGGGCCGCCCTTCATCTTGCCCCGGATGAAACCTTCGTCGGGGTCGGCGTCCATCACCAGCAGCGGGGAGTTGGCCTGCGCCAGTGCCCGCAGCATCGGGTCGCTGCCCGCCGAAGACCAGCCACCGAACGTACGGGTGACGATCACATGCAAGCCCACATCGGCTGCCCTAGTCACCCACGGTGCGGCTTTGTGCAGCGGCGAATCGAAGCCAGGCGGCAGCTGCTGCACGTCGTCGATGACCAGGAAGATCTCCGGCCCGCTCCACCAAGCCCGCGACAACAGCTCTTCGGCCGACAGTCCCGGCGGTGGCTCGCGCCGGGCCAACACGGCACCCAGCTCGTCCATCATGGCCGCGACGCCGTCGAGGTTGTAGGCGAACTTCTCGACGTAGTCGGTGCCCAGCGTGGTCAGCAGCTGACGACGCGGGTCGACCAGCCACACCTGCGCCGAGGGTCGCGACGTCGGAGGCGCAATGCTGGCTCCCGGCTCGTACACCCGACCGATCTCGGACATGATGGTGGCCAGCGTCGTGGTGCGACCACACTCGCGCCGGCCCGTCACCATCAGGTGCGCGTTCTCGGCGAAGTTGAGATACACCGGCTGCAGGTCCAATTCGTTGATGGCCCAAGCGATTCCACCGGCCCCGCCGTTCTGGCGCCGATCTGCCTGTGCCAGCGTCCGCACCTGGTCCAGGCCGAACTTCGCGGGAAGCCTGCGCACCGGCGGTGCGTGACCGGTGGCCACCTGACTGACCGCTGCCGCAACGCTCTCGGACGCGAACACGTTGTCCGGTGTCGCGCTCAGCGCCGGCCTGGCGACCAGCGTGTGCAGACCCGATTGCGGATCGCTGTCGAGTCGAACGTAGTTCACCGCGACCATGCCGCGACCCGGCTTGACCGG
>NZ_JBAPPI010000484.1:0-2583 GCF_049280035.1 Mycobacterium sp.
GGCCGCGGCGGCCGGCGTCCGGCGCGGACGGCGGCGACGGCGTCGGCGAACGGTCCGCCGCTGCGGTAACGCATGCCGGGGTTTTTCACCAGGGTTAGCTCGATCAGCTCGCGCACATTGGGCGGCAGGTCGGACGGCAACGGCGGCGGCGGCTCTTTGATGTGCTTCATCGCCACCGTCAACGCGCCGTCACCGGTGAACGGTCGCTTACCCGAAACCGCCTCGTAGCCAACGACTCCCAGCGAGTAGACATCGCTGGCCGGAGACGCATCGTGGCCGAGGGCCTGCTCGGGGGCGATGTATTGGGCGGTGCCCATCACCATGCCGGTCTGGGTCACCGGAGCAGCGTCGACGGCTTTGGCGATACCGAAGTCGGTGATCTTCACCTGGCCGGTGGGCGTGATCAGAATGTTGCCGGGCTTGACGTCGCGATGCACCAAACCGGCGGCGTGCGCGACTTGCAGCGCCCGCCCGGTCTGCTCGAGCATGTCCAGCGTGTGCCGCAGCGAGAGCCGGCCGCTGCGCTTGAGCACCGAGTTGAGCGGCTCGCCGTTGACCAACTCCATCACCAAGTAGGCGGTGCGGCCCTCGCCGTTCATCTGGGTCTCGCCGTAGTCGTGCACGCTGGCGATCCCGGGATGGTTGAGCATCGCGGTGGTGCGCGCCTCGAAGCGGAACCGCTCAATGAACTCCGAGTCCTGGGAGAACTCCTGCTTGAGCACCTTGACCGCGACGCGCCGCCCCAGCCGGCTGTCCACCGCCTCCCACACCTGGCCCATGCCGCCGGTGGCGATGAGGCGCTGTAACCGGTACCGGCCAGACAGCGTCACACCTACTCGCGGGCTCATGGTCCTCCCTGCAGCGCGGCCTCGATCACGGCCCGCCCGATCGGTGCGGCGAGCGCGCCGCCAGTCGCGGACAACCGGTCGGCGCCATCCTCCACGAGCACCGCAACGGCCACCTTCGGACTCTGTGCGGGCGCGAAGGCGATGTACCACGCGTGAGGTGGCGTGTGGCGCGGGTCGGTGCCGTGCTCAGCGGTGCCAGTCTTGGATGCGATCTGCACGCCGGGGATCGCCCCTTTCTGCTGTGTGACATTCTCGGCGCCGACCATCAACGCTGTTAGCTTAGCGGCGACCTCCGGGGAGACTGCACGGCGCTGTTGGTGCGGCGCGGTGGTGCTGATGTTAGCCAGATCGGGCCCCTGCAGGCTGTTCACCAGATAGGGCTGCATGGTCACACCGGCATTGGCGATGGTAGCGGCAACCACTGCATTCTCCAGCGGGGTCAGCGCGACGTCTTTTTGGCCGATACTCGACATTCCCAGCGCGGCAGCGTCCGGGATCGGGCCTGCGGTGGATTCGGCGACCTGCAGCGGGGTGGGGTCGGGCACGACGTCAAGACCGAAGGACTGGGCAGTGCTGCGCAGCGCGTCGGCGCCGGTGAGCAGTCCCAATTGGACGAACGCGGTGTTGCACGACCGGGCGAATGCCTCACGCAGCGACACGGTTTCCGCGTTGATGCACGGCGCGCCGCCGTAGTTCTCCAGGGTGGCGGTGCTGTCCGGCAGTGGAATTTTGGCCGCCGCGGTGAGTTGCTCGTCTTCGGTGGCGCCGTTCTGTAGAGCGGCCGCGGTGGTGATCACCTTGAACGTCGAACCGGGCGGGTAGGTCTCGGAGATGGCGCGGTTGGTCATCGGGGTATGCGGGTCGTCGCGAAGTTGCTGCCAGGTTTGCGACTGTTGCTCGGGGTCGTGCGAAGCGAGCAGGTTGGGGTCGTAGGACGGCGAGGACACCAGCGCCAGGATTTTGCCGGTCGACGGTTCCAGCGCGACAACGGCGCCCCGGCACCCTCCGTTGCAGCCCTGCTGCATCGCATCCCAACCGGCTTGCTGAATGCGCGGGTTGATGGTGGTGTCCACGTTGCCGCCGCGCGGGTCGCGTCCGGTGAAAAAGTCCGCCAACCGACGACCGAACAGCCGCTGGTCGGATCCGTTGAGCAACGGATCCTCGGCGCGTTCCAGGCCGCTGCTGGAGTAGCGCAACGAATAAAACCCGGTAACCGGGGCGTACACCGCGGCGTTGGGATAGACCCGCAGGAAACGGAAGCGGCTCTCGGTCGCGACCGAATAGGCCAGCAGTTGGCCGTTCGCGGTGATCTGACCCCGCTGGCGGGAGTACTCGTCGAGCAGAACCCGCTGGTTGCGCGGATCGGCCCGCAACCCGTCGGCGGTGAACACCTGCGTGAGTGTGGCGTTGAACAGCAACAGCACGATCGCCGCCATCACGGTCACCGAGATCCGGCGCAGGGATGCGTTCATCGGCTCGTTGCGGCGTGGAAACCCCTAGCTTTAGCCCGGGGATGAAATGCCGCGTCTCCTTTCGGGGGGTTGTCGGTGGTGACGGTTAGGTTGCGGGGGTGTCGCGCTATCGGTTGCTTCCCACTGCCGAGCAGGCGGTGGTCTTGGCCGGGCATTGTCGCCAGGCCCGCTATGTGTGGAACTTGGCGGTCGAGCAGCAACTGCACTGGCAGCCGGGCCGCCGCGCGCCCGGATACAACGAGCAGTGCGTTCAGTTGACCGCG
>NZ_JBAPPI010000485.1:0-10375 GCF_049280035.1 Mycobacterium sp.
GTGCAGCGGTATCCGCGTCGCCGGGATACCCAGCTTCTGCACGAAGCGGTGGGTGTTCTCCGAGACGCTGGAGAAATACACCAGGCTGCAGGACGGCACGGCGATCCCCTCCTGTTTTACTGCGCCGCTGCCGGCTACGCGCTCAGCACGCCAGCGGCGAGCGCCTTGATCCGGTCGGGCCGGAAACCCGACCAGTGCTCGTTTCCGGCCACCACAACGGGAGCCTGCAGATACCCCAGCGCCATCACGTAGTCGCGCGCCTCGGAATCCAGGCTGATATCGACCGCCTCGTAGGCGACGCCCTGCTTGTCCAGCGCCTTGTACGTGGCGTTGCACTGCACACATGCCGGCTTGGTGTAGACGGTGACGCTCATCGGTACGACTCCTCTGTCGACGGTGGGAACGAGACACGGACTGGCAACTGCTCTGGTATTGCATCTGTACTGCTTTTCAGCAGACCGCCGCGCCCAAGAATTCCCATCTTGCCGATCCGCGTCAGCCTGCCTGCGATGCCGATTAACGCGGCCCGGTCGACCTGGTGAACCTGAGGTCTGTCGGTGTCGGGAACACTACACCTAGTGGGTGACAATAAGAAGAGATACAAGATGTTCTGAAAAACATTCATGAAATTCCCTGGTCGTAAGCCCTCGCGTCGGAGCGGCACCGGCGTGTCGTAGATCACAAAATGGTTTCGCGGCGGTATACCCATAGATTTACCGCCGGGCACCGACAGAACACGCCGGCCGCATCCGCTCAGCAAACGACTCGGACGGGCATCAGCCCACTTCGGCAACCAGCTTGCCCACCGCATCGCGCACGTTGGACACCGTCTCGGCGTGCTCGCGCGGTGCCTGACCATTCAGCGATCCGAACGGCACCGACAGCTTGATCGACTCGACGACGCTCGGACCGGCGACCCCAAACGACTTGCGGGTCTCGTCATGGGCCCAGACGCCGCCGTAGCGGCCGAACGACCCGCCGATGACGGCCAGCGGCTTGTCCTTCAGCGCGCTGTTGCCGAATGGCCGGGACAGCCAGTCAATGGCGTTCTTGATCACGGCCGGGATGCTGCCGTTGTATTCCGGGGTCACCACCAGGGTGGCGTCGGCGTCGGCTGCGACCGCCCGTAGTGCTGTGACCGACGCGGGCACGTCGGCCTCGTTGTCGATGTCTTCGTTGTAGAACGGCAGCTCACCGAGCTGGTCGAAGATGGTGACGGTCACGCCGTCCGGAGCGACGTCTGCCGCCAACTCAGCGATCTGACGGTTGATCGACGCGGCACGCAGACTTCCTACCAACGTCAAGACCTTGATTTCCGGCATCTCCATTTCCCTTCGATAGTTGGTGTACATCCTCGCATGACTCAAACGGACCCTAGTCCGGATTATTCCATCCGGGTTAAGGTGCAGGTGTGAGCGCCGCTGACCCGTTGACCTGGCTTGGCGAGCTGCCCTCTCCCGCCCCGCTGGAGCGCGGCGACGCCGCCCGCAACCGTGTGCTGTTGCTGGACGCCGCGCGCCGGCTCATCGCCGAGCGCGGCGCCGACGCGGTCACCATGGACGACATCGCCGCCGCCGCGGGCGTCGGCAAAGGCACGGTGTTTCGTCGATTCGGCAGCCGGGGCGGCTTGATGATGGTGCTGCTCGACGAGGATGAGCGGGCCAGCCAGCAGGCGTTCTTGTTCGGTCCGCCGCCGCTGGGTCCGGATGCGCCGCCGCTGGATCGGCTGCTGGCGTTCGGGCGCGACCGGCTGCGGTTTGCCCATGCCCACCACGAGCTACTCTCCGCCGCCAACCGCGACCCCCAGACTCGTCACGGTTCGCTGATCAACGCCCCCTACATGGTGCTCCGCATGCATGTGCGGATGCTGCTGGCCTCGGCCGGGACGACCGGCAACCTCGATGCCCAAACCGATGCCCTGCTGGCGTTGCTCGACGCCGACTACGTCGAGCATCAACTCGACGATGCCGGTCAGACCCTGCAGACATTGGGCGATGCATGGGAAAGCTTGGCGCGCAAGCTGTGTGGGCGGTGAGCGACTCGAGCCCGGTGTCGAAAAGCTGGATCCTGCACGTCGACCTCGACCAGTTCCTGGCCTCGGTCGAACTGCGCCGCCACCCGGAGTTGGCCGGGCTGCCGGTCATTGTCGGGGGCAACGGTGATCCGACCGAAGCGCGCAAGGTGGTGACCTGCGCGTCATACGAAGCCCGCGAATTCGGTGTGCACGCGGGTATGCCGCTGCGCACCGCCGCCCGGCGCTGTCCCGACGCCACGTTCCTGCCATCGGATCCCGCGGCCTATGACGAGGCCTCAGACCAGGTGATGGGATTGCTGCGCGACTTGGGGCACCCGGTCGAGGTATGGGGCTGGGACGAGGCATACCTGGGGGCTGACGTCGAGGATCCAAGCGAACTTGCCGAACAGATCCGCACCGTCGTCTCATCGGCAACCGGGCTGTCCTGCTCGGTGGGCATCAGCGACAACAAACAGCGCGCCAAGGTCGCCACCGGATTCGCGAAACCGGCTGGCGTGTCGACCCTCACCGACGCGAACTGGATGACCGTCATGGGCGACCGGCCAGTCGACGCGCTCTGGGGCGTCGGTCCGAGGACCACGAAAAAGCTTGCCGCTCTTGGTATCACAACGGTCTGGCAATTGGCGCACACCGATGCCGAGCTGCTGACGTCGACGTTCGGCCCGCGGACGGGGCTGTGGTTGTTGCTGCTGGCCAACGGCGGCGGCGACGACACGGTCAGCGCCGAACCGTGGGTCCCCCGTTCCCGCAGTCACGTCGTGACCTTCCCGAAAGACCTCACCGATCGTGGCGAAATGGATTCAGCGGTAACCGAATTAGCGCGTCAGGCACTCAGCGAGGTAGTAGCTGCCTCGCGGATCGTCACCCGGGTCGCGGTGACCGTCCGCTCCGCCACGTTCTATACCCGCACGAAGATCCGCAAGCTCGATATACCCACCACCGACGCGGACGTGATTATCGCCGCCGCGCTGCGGGTGCTGGACCTGTTCGAGTTGGACCGCCCGGTCCGGCTGCTCGGGGTGCGGCTAGAACTGCAAATGCCGCAGTAAGTCAGCGCGGCACCGGCGATGGCCGCAGCGCCCGGGCGAACAGCACGTTGACTTGACGCATCACCACGCTGTAGGGCCACCACGCGACTCGTTTGAACGCATACAGTGCGCGGATGTCCGCCGAGGTGTAGATCAGAAACCGATTCCTGGCAACCCCGGCGAGGATCTTGTCCGCGGCCTTTTCCGGCGAAACCGCATGGCCGCTGAAGCGACCCACCCAGCGACTAACTCCGGGGTCATCGCGATCCACGCCGGCGATCTCGACGGTGTTGACCAGCGGGGTGTTGACCGCGCCCGGCACGACGACCGACACCCCGATGCGGTGCCGGGCCAAGTCGAAGCGCAGCACCTCGGACAGTCCGCGCAGCCCGAATTTGCTTGCGCTGTAAGCGGCATGCCAGGGCAGCCCGATCAGCCCCGCGGCCGAGGACACGTTGAGAAGATGACCGCCCCGGTGGGCCGCAAGCATCGGCGGCAGGAAGCTCTCGATGA
Source organism: Mycobacterium sp. (assembly GCF_049280035.1). Classification (GTDB taxonomy): domain Bacteria; phylum Actinomycetota; class Actinomycetes; order Mycobacteriales; family Mycobacteriaceae; genus Mycobacterium. The sequence goes on from NZ_JBAPPI010000485.1 coordinate 3,577, forward strand.
CGTGAATCGGGCCCATCAGGTTGATCGCGACCATCTTGGTCCACTGCTCGTGGGTCAGCCGATCGACGGTTCCCCACGCCGAAACCCCAGCGATGTTCATGACGATGTCCATGCTCGGGTGCTGGGCGTGGATGTCGGCTGCGAACGAAGCGACCTCGTCATAGTTGGAAATGTCCAGCGCCCGGAACGCAGGCACCTGTGCGCCCAGCGCGCGAGCATCGGCCACGGTCTCCGCCAGCCCGTCGGCGTTGCGGTCCGTCAGATAGAGCTCGGCACCGTGGCCGGCGAGCCGCAATGCCGTCGCACGGCCAATACCGCTGGCCGCACCGGTGATAAAGCACCGCTTTCCCGCGAACCTAGAAGGGTTGGTCTGCGCCATGGGAGATGACGATACCGGCGGTAACGAACTGATGGCCGCGGGGACTAGGTGACCTCCGCGCCGCCCCACAGCGCGTTGCGCCACAACGCCTCGAGCACCCGCACGCCGCGTTGCACGTCGCCGTCGGCACCCAGGAAGGCGGTGTCGCCAGTGAGCATCTGCGCAGTGGTGGCCGCCAGTGTGCGCACCAAGGCCGGGACGTCGTCGCTGATGGGGTGGGCGGTACCGGCCCGCAGCTCATCCTCGACGATGCCGATGATCTGCTCGATCACGCTGTCGACCTGCTGATCGAGAATTTCGCGTATCTCGGCGTCGGTGCTCCGCGCGGCGTTGCATGCCGACATCACCGGGTCGTTGTGTGCATAGACCGCTGCGGCGCTACCGACCATCCGCTTGGCGAACGCTGCCGGCGATTCGTCCGGCTCGCGCGGGGCGAAGTAATGCGTTAGCTCTTCGAGCTCGTGTGTGGCCTCGGCGAGGATCTGGGCCAGCACCGCGTATTTGGAGTCGAAGTAGAAGTAAAAGCCGGATCGGGCTACCCCCGCGCGGTCGCTGATGGTGCTCACCGACAACTGGGCGAACGGCTTTTCCTCAAGCAGTTCACGCACGGCCTGCACGATGGCCTGCCGCTGCCGGTCGCCCCTTCGTCTCGGAGCCGTCGCGGCCTGCTCCTGATCCGCCCCTCCGCGGATGTCCTGCTGGGTGTGCACCCCTCGACCTTGCACTACGCCAGCGCAAAAGGAAACTTGACAGCCGTCAAGTTTCATCGAAGGATGGCGGTTGGTGACGCCTGCCACAATGCCGGTCAAGGCCGGTCCCGCCCTTTTGCGCAGGCGCCGAGGGGGGAACGACTTAACGTGTCTAAGGCGACCATCAGCACCTCGCATTACCTGCTCGATCAGGCGAAGCGGCGGCTGGTACCGACGGTGAACACAATCCCCGGTATGGGCTTGATCGAGAAAAGGCTGCTGACCGTCGACTGGAAGCAGCACGCCCTGGCTGAGCCGCCGCCTGGCAGCGGGTTGAAGCCGGTGATGGGCGATTCGGGGCTGCCTATCCTCGGCCACATCATCGAGATGTTCCGGGAGGGACCGGACTTTCCGCTGCACCTGTACGACACCCGCGGCCCGATTTTCTTCGCCGACTCGCCGATCCTGCCGTCGATCGTGGCAGTCGGACCCGACGCCACCCAGGCCATCTTCTCCAACCGCAACAAGGACTTTTCGCAGAAGGGCTGGCATCCGGTGATCGGCCCGTTCTTCAACCGAGGGCTGATGCTGCTCGACTTCGAAGAGCACATGCATCACCGGCGCATCATGCAGGAGGCCTTCACCCGCTCGCGGCTGACCGGGTATGTCGCCCACATCGACGAGGTGGCGACCGCGGTGGTGGCCGACTGGCCGACCAACGACGCGCGCTTCCTGTTCCATCCGGCGATGAAGGAGCTCACCCTCGACATCGCCTCGGTGGTGTTCATGGGCCACGAACCCGGCAGCGACCACGACCTGGTCACCAAGGTGAATCAGGCGTTCACCACGACGACTCGGGCCGGCGGCGCGGTCATCCGGACCGGTGTCCCGCCGTTCAAATGGTGGCGAGGGCTGCGGGCCCGCACGGTGCTTGAGGACTACTTCACTGAACGCGTCGCCGCGCGCCGCAACGCCGAAGGCACTGACATGCTCACCGTGCTCTGCCACACCCAGGACGACGACGGCAACAGCTTCACCGACGACGACATCGTCAACCACATGATCTTCTTGATGATGGCCGCCCATGACACCTCGACGTCGACCACGACGACCATGGCCTATCAGCTGGCCGCCAACCCGGATTGGCAAGAACGCTGCCGTGACGAGTCGGCCCGGCTCGGCGACGGGCCCCTGGACATCGAGTCACTGGAGAAGCTGGAGACGCTGGATCTGGTGATGAACGAGTCGCTGCGGCTGGTCACACCGCTGCCGTTCAACATGCGCCAGACCGTGCGGGACACCGACTTGCTCGGCTACTACGTGCCGGCCGGCACCAACGTGGTGACCTGGCCGGGGATGAATCACTGGCTGCCCGAATTGTGGACCGAGCCGCGTAAATTCGACCCGGAGCGTTTCTCCGAGCCGCGGGCCGAGCACAAGAAGCACCGCTATGCCTTTGCCCCGTTCGGTGGCGGAGCGCACAAGTGCATCGGGATGGTGTTCGGCCAACTTGAGGTCAAGACCGTCGTCCACCGGCTGCTGCGCCGCTACCGGCTCGAGCTGCCGCGGCACGGCTATCAGCCGCGCTGGGACTACGGCGGTATGCCGATCCCGATGGACGGCATGCCGATCGTGTTGCGCCCGCTCTAACCGGGTTTTCTACGCGCTATCCCCGTAGAGCCGGTTCGCGCAGGCGATGACCGCGCACAGCGCCGACTGCGTCGGGTCCTCCGACCAGCCCATCGCCCACTCGGCCCGGCAGCCGTCACTGCCCTGGATGAAGGTCGCGGTCGTCTCCCCTGACCGCAGCTGATGAAACCGCAGCATCTCGACAGCCACGCCATGGTCGTAGAGCATCGCGGTCAATGCGGCAACCGGTCCTGTCGCGGTGGCGGTCGCGGTCTCGAGGCGATCCCCAAACCCCAGCGTGGCCCGGAATGTTCGGGCCTGTGGACCCAGCCGGGTCGCGGGGCGCCCGCTGTCAGCGCATTCCCATTGGCCCAAACGCAGTGGTCCGGCGCTGGGAGCGTAGGTTGCGGTGAAAGTGCTCCACGACATGGTGTCGGCGTCCTCCCGAATTCCCCGCGGTAGCGCAATGCCGTGAAAGCGGATCGATGGCGATTCAGGTGGAGCGGGCGCCGTCTCGGCGCCACTCGGAAATCTCAGGTCGGTGATTGTCATGTGCCGGTTTTCTCTGGTCGTTCAGTGGTGACCGACAGGTAGTAGCTTCCGACCCACAGCGGGGGGTCGGTCTGGATCAGACCCCGCTGCGGGTGCTGGCTACTACGAGAAGAATCTGCACGTCGCCGAGAGTAGACGCTGCTGGGCGGCCGGTGCAACTTCATTAGCGGGTCACTGTCGGGTTCCGCGGTGTAGAACGGGGTTCATGGGCCTGCTCTGCCCTCAATACACCACGGCGGTGACCCGCCATGCATGAGCTGTCGCTGTGCCAAGCGATCGCCGGGCTGGTCAAGCCGTATGCCGACGGTCGCCATGTCGATATCGTCCGGGTCCAGATCGGTGCGCTGCGCCAGGTGGTGCCCGAGTCGCTGACGTTCTGCTGGACGCTGCTCCGCGACCATGAGGACATGCCCGACGCCGAGCTGGAGCTCGAGTTCGTCACCGCCGAGGTCCAGTGCCGCTCGTGTGGCAGGCGTTCGACGATCACCTCGCAGTGGTCGCTGCTGTGCCCGGGGTGCGAGAGCGCCGATGTCGAGGTGTTGCGCGGTAACGAGTTTCAGGTGACTTCGCTGGACGTTTCGGAAAGGGTCGGTGAAAGGTAGCGAACATGGGCAGGTTTCATCGACACGACGACGGCACGGTGCACGCCCACGACCACGCCGAACACCCGCATGAGCATCACGATCACGGGGACCACAGCGGCTACGAGACCGGCTCGCAGCGCATCGACGTGCTGGAGTCGATCTTCGCCGAAAATGACGTCCGCGCCGACTACAACCGAAACGCCTTTGAGAGCAACGGTATTCGTGCGCTGAACTTGATGAGCTCACCGGGCTCGGGCAAGACGACGGTGTTGGGCGCAACGCTCGACGAACTCGCCGGCGAGTTCGCCGTCGGGGTAATCGAAGGCGATATCGCCACCGATCTGGACGCGGCCAAGCTCGGCGGCCGAGGCGCCCAGATATCCCTGCTCAACACCGGCAACGGATTTGGCGGCGAATGTCATCTTGACGCGCCTATGGTCAACCGCGCGCTGCAGGGCCTGGATCTAGAGCAGCTGGATTTGGTGATCATCGAAAACGTCGGAAACCTGGTGTGCCCGGCGGAGTTTGATGTCGGCGAGCACGCCAAGGCCATGGTCTACTCGGTCACCGAGGGCGACGACAAGCCGCTGAAATACCCGGTGATGTTCCGCGCCGTGGACGTGGTGCTGCTCAACAAGATCGATCTGGTGCCGTATTTGGACGTCGACGTCGACTCCTATCTGGCCCGTGTCCGCGAGGTCAATCCGACGGCGACGATTTTGCCGGTCAGTGCCCGCACCGGCGCAGGCATGTCCGCCTGGTTCGGCTGGCTGCGACGGTTCATGGCCGGCTCGGCCGTTTGAGCGCTCGGTGATGCCCACTTTGGGCGCGGCTGAATCGGCAGCGGGAAATCGCTTGGCTCGCAACACATGCATCTGATTCGCAAGACGGCAGCAATGTTGCTGATCGGCACGCACCTATGACGGCCCCCGACGGCGATCAAGGCCAAAGAATACGCCGGGACTGACGAAATCAGGCATGAATCCGGAAACCTGTACGAGCCCTCCGGTTTTGCCAGAACATCGTTGACAAGGTAGTTCGGCGAGAGTAGACCGAGGAATTAGCGCCGCATAGTGGGTCAAGCAAGCGGCTCCGGGCGACGCCGGGGTTTCAGGGGGTCCCAGCCCGGCCCCGGGAGGCTGCATCATGCCAACAGAAGCAGCAGTCAAAGCAGAAGAAACGTTGATCCACGTTCTATGGATCAATGCGGGTCTCAGTTGTGACGGCGATTCGGTGGCGCTGACTGCCGCCACCCAACCCAGTGTCGAGGAGATTGCGCTGGGCGCACTCCCCGGACTGCCCAAGGTCGCCGTGCACTGGCCCTTGATCGACTTCGAATGCGGCCCCACCGGTGGCGCCGACGATTTCCTCGAGTGGTTCTTCAAGGCCGACCGCGGTGAGCTGGAACCGTTCGTGCTTGTCGTGGAAGGTTCGATTCCCAACGAGGCGATCAAGAGCGAGGGGTACTGGTGCGGGTTCGGCAACGACCCGGCCACCGGGCAGCCGATGACCACCAGTGAGTGGCTCGACCGGCTCACTCCCAAGGCGACCGCGGTGGTCGCAGTGGGGACCTGCGCCACCTACGGCGGCATCCACGCGATGGCAGGCAACCCGACCGGCGCCATGGGCGTACCCGACTACCTGGGCTGGGAATGGAAGAGCAAGGCCGGAATTCCGATCGTCTGCGTCCCGGGCTGCCCTATCCACCCCGACAACCTGTCCGAGACACTGACCTACCTGCTCTACATGGCCACCGGGCAGGCGCCGATGATTCCGCTCGACGACGCGCTGCGGCCCAAGTGGTTGTTCGGCAACACCGTGCACGAGGGCTGCGACCGGGCCGGCTACTACGAGCAGGGTGACTTCGCCACCGAGTACGGATCACCGAAATGCATTGTCAAACTTGGCTGCTGGGGCCCGGTCGTGAAATGCAATGTGCCCAAGCGTGGCTGGATCAATGGCATCGGCGGTTGCCCGAACGTCGGTGGTATCTGCATCGGTTGCACCATGCCCGGTTTCCCGGACAAGTTCATGCCGTTCATGGACGAGCCGCCGGGCGGCAAGGTTTCCACCACCGCCTCAGGACTTTATGGCTCGCTGATCCGCAACCTGCGCGGTGTCACCGCGCGCACCGTGGACAAAGAGCCGAAGTGGCGACACACGGGCGACAAACTCACCACGGGCGCACGCCGCACCTGGTAGGCGCGACGCGGCATCTCAGCTGAAGATAGGGAGCAAAGTTCGATGACAACGATCATCCCCGAGCCGTCCCACGCGAAGCGCGAGCCCGGCCAACTTGTCGAGATGGCGTGGGATCCGATCACTCGGATCGTCGGCAGCCTCGGCATTTACACCAAGATCGACTTCGAGAACCGCGAGGTCGTCGAGTGCCACAGCACATCGTCGATCTTCCGCGGCTATTCGATTTTCATGAAGGGCAAGGATCCCCGCGACGCCCATTTCATCACCAGCCGCATTTGCGGTATCTGCGGTGACAACCACTGCACGTGCTCGTGTTATACGCAGAACATGGCCTACGGAGTCAAGCCGCCGCACTTGGGCGAATGGATCGTCAACCTCGGCGAAGCCGCGGAATACATGTTTGACCACAACATCTTCCAAGAGAACCTGGTCGGCGTCGACTTCTGCGAAAAGATGGTCTCGGAGACCAACCCGGGTGTGCTGGCCAAAGCGGAAAACACCGCAGCTCCGCATGCCGACGCACACGGATACAAGACCATCGCCGACATCATGCGCTCGCTGAATCCGTTCAGTGGGGAGTTCTACCGCGAGGCGTTACAAGTCAGCCGGTACACCCGAGAGATGTTCTGCCTGATGGAAGGCAGGCATGTACACCCGTCCACGCTGTACCCCGGCGGCGTCGGGACGGTGGCGACCATCCAATTGATGACCGACTACATGAGCCGGCTGATGCGCTACGTCGAGTTCATGAAGAAGGTCGTGCC
>NZ_JBAPPI010000486.1:0-2577 GCF_049280035.1 Mycobacterium sp.
CGCGGCGAGTTCGAGGAACGCCTCAAGGCCGTGCTCGACGACATCAAAAACTCCGCCGGGCAGATCATCACCTTCATCGACGAGCTGCACACCATCGTCGGGGCCGGCGCGACCGGTGAATCGGCGATGGACGCCGGCAACATGATCAAGCCGATGCTGGCCCGCGGCGAACTGCGCCTGGTCGGCGCCACCACACTTGACGAGTACCGCAAGCACATCGAGAAAGACGCCGCGCTGGAGCGGCGCTTCCAGCAGGTCTTCGTCGGTGAGCCGTCGGTCGAGGACACCGTCGGCATCCTGCGTGGCCTCAAAGACCGTTACGAGGTGCATCACGGTGTGCGCATCACCGACTCCGCGCTGGTCGCGGCGGCCACGCTATCCGACCGGTACATCACCGCCCGGTTCCTGCCGGACAAGGCCATCGACCTGGTCGACGAGGCCGCCAGCCGGCTGCGGATGGAGATCGACTCGCGGCCCGTCGAAATCGACGAGGTCGAGCGCCTGGTGCGCCGACTCGAGATCGAAGAGATGGCGCTGGCCAAGGAAGAGGACGCGGCGTCCAAGGAGCGCCTGGAGAAGTTGCGCTCCGAACTGGCCGACCAACGCGAGAAGCTGTCCGAGCTGACCACCCGGTGGCAGAACGAGAAGAACGCCATCGACGTCGTCCGCGAACTCAAGGAGCAGCTGGACACGTTGCGCGGGGAGTCCGAGCGCGCAGAGCGCGACGGTGACCTGGCCAAGGCCGCCGAGCTGCGCTATGGGCGCATCCCCGAGGTGGAAAAGAAACTCGACGCGGCGCTGCCGCAAGCTGAGGCCCGCGAGAACGTGATGCTCAAGGAAGAGGTCGGTCCCGACGACATCGCCGACGTGGTGTCGGCGTGGACGGGCATCCCGGCGGGTCGGCTGCTGGAAGGCGAAACCGCCAAGCTGCTGCGGATGGAAGACGAGCTGGGTAAGCGCGTCGTCGGGCAGAAGAAGGCCGTGCAGGCCGTGTCCGACGCAGTGCGCCGCTCGCGCGCCGGCGTCGCCGACCCCAACCGGCCGACCGGGTCATTCCTGTTCCTGGGCCCCACCGGCGTCGGCAAAACCGAGCTGGCCAAGGCGCTGGCCGATTTCCTTTTCGACGACGAGCGAGCGATGGTCCGCATCGACATGAGCGAGTACGGCGAGAAGCACTCGGTGGCCCGCCTGGTCGGTGCACCGCCGGGCTACATCGGCTACGACCAGGGCGGCCAGCTGACCGAAGCGGTACGCCGCCGGCCGTACACCGTGGTTTTGTTCGACGAGGTCGAAAAGGCTCACCCGGACGTGTTCGACGTGCTGCTGCAGGTCCTCGACGAGGGCCGGCTCACCGACGGGCAGGGCCGTACCGTCGACTTCCGCAACACCATCCTGATCCTGACGTCCAACCTCGGGTCGGGTGGCACTGAAGAGCAAGTGATGGCGGCGGTGCGTTCGGCGTTCAAACCCGAGTTCATCAACCGGCTCGACGACGTGCTGATCTTCGACGGGCTGAACCCCGAAGAGCTGGTGCGGATCGTCGACATTCAGCTGGCTCAGCTGGCCAAGCGGCTGGCGCAACGGCGGCTGCAACTGGAGGTCTCGCTGCCGGCCAAAAAGTGGCTATCGCAGCGCGGGTTCGACCCGGTCTATGGGGCGCGTCCGCTGCGGCGGCTGGTCCAGCAGGCCATCGGGGATCAGCTGGCCAAGATGTTGCTGGCCGGCGACGTGCACGACGGCGACACGGTTCCGGTGAACGTCAGCGCCGACGGCGACAGCCTCGTGCTTGGGTGATGGTGGCGACCCGGTTGGCCCGGCTGCGGAGCCGAAGCGGTAGCAAACTTTAATTCTGTTGTGACCTGCTGGCGTTCTCGGTTGGGGGCTGACAGCAGCTAGGCTACGTGGCGATGGTTCCGCTTTGGTTTACGCTCTCCGCGCTGTGCTTCGTGGGCGCGGCGGTGTTGCTATACGTCGACGTCGATCGCCGCCGCGGGCGGGGTCGTCGTCGCAAGTCGTGGGCACGTTCGCACGGATTCGACTACGAGCTGGAATCCACCGAAATCCTCAAGCGCTGGAAGCGCGGGGTGATGTCGACCGTGGGCAGCAATATCCCGGCGCGCAACGTCGTGTTGGGCCAGATCCGCGGTGAGGCGGTGTTCATCTTCGATCTCGAGGAAGTCGCCACCGTGATCGCGCTGCACCGCAAGGTGGGCACCAACGTCGTGGTCGACGTGCGGCTCAAAGGGCTCAAAGAGCCTCGCGAGAACGACATTTGGCTGCTGGGCGCGATCGGGCCGCGGATGGTCTACTCCACGAACCTGGACGCCGCCCGCCGGGCCTGCGATCGCCGCATGGTCACCTTCGCTCACACCGCGCCCGACTGCGCCGAGATCATGTGGAACGAGCAGAACTGGACGCTGGTCAGCATGCCTATCGGCAGTACTCGTGCCCAATGGGACGAGGGCCTACGCACGGTGCGCCAATTCAACGACTTGCTGCGGGTGTTGCCGCCGGTGGCACAGTCCGCCGCTGCGCCGCAATCGGCCGGACGCCATAAAGCGGCACCCAGCCGTCCGC
>NZ_JBAPPI010000487.1:0-2013 GCF_049280035.1 Mycobacterium sp.
GGTCCGCGCCGCCTGCTCGATCCCGCGCTGTATCGCGAAGCCGCGTCGCGGCTCGACCGTCACTTCACGATCTCGATCGTCGACTGCGGTTCCACCATGGACGCGCCGGTCACCCAGGAGGCGCTGAGCGACCTCGACGCGCTGATCGTGGTGTCGTCGCCGTGGGCAGATGGTGCCTCGGCGGCGGCGCAGACGATGGAATGGCTGGCGGCACATGGCCGTACCGGCCTGCTGCAGCGCACTGTGGTGGTGCTCAACGATTCCGACGGGCACTCCGACAAACGCACCCGTTCACTGCTGGCGCATCAATTCATTGACCGGGGGCAGACGGTGGTGGAAGTGCCCTTCGATCCGCACCTGCGGCCCGGCGGCGTCATCGACGTGACGCACGAGATGGCTCGCACGACTCGACGCAAATTCCTGCAGATCGCAGCCGCGGTCGCCGGATTCTTCGCGTCGCGGCCAGACGGCACGCCCGAAAACCGCTAGCCCGCGGTTCGCGCCGACGGGTCGGCGGTGGCTTCCATCTTGGTGATCAGGTGTCCGCGGATGGTCAGCACGATCACGGCGAAAAGCCGTCGTTCGGCGAAGGCCAGCAGCACCGGCTGACCGGCGGGACCGCTGACCACCGTCACACCCGGCCCCAAGTAGCGCAGCAGATTGACCGCAACGTCGTGCGGGCCGTGGTTGATCTGCGGCGGCGGGGCTGGATCGACGAGCACCGTCCCGACACCCCACACCGTCGGGTCCAGCACCGCGGCCAGCGCCTGTAGATCGCCGTTGGCGCAGGCGGTGATGAATTTTTCGGTGACGAGCTGGTGCTCGGCCACCGGCACTTCCACCGGCTTCGGTTGCGCGATAGCGAATTTCGCCCGCGCGCGCCGGGCCAGTTGGCGACACGTCCCGACCGGGCGGCCCACCGTCTCGGCAATCGCGTCGAACGGCATTCCGAACACGTCGTGCAACACAAACGACACCCGCTCCCCCGGGCTGAGTCGGCGCAATACCTCGAGCAGCGCCGTGCGGACCTCGTCGTCCAGGGTGACCCGATCGGCCGGGTCCAGCCGACGGGACTGATTGAGCGCGGCCACCTCTGAGCCGATGTCACCGGGCCGCTCGTAGCGGGCGCGCGCCGAACGCACCTGGTCGAGGCAGAGCCGGCCGGCCACCACCGTCAGCCAGGCACGGACATCCTCGATCTCATTAAGGTCGGCGCGGGAAAGTCGCAAAAACGCCTCCTGCGCAACGTCTTCGGCCTCCCCGACATCGCCCAGCATCTGGTAGGCCAGATTGACCAGGTATGGGCGATGCCGACGCCATGCGTCGGTGATCTGGTCGTTCGCTGACTGCGGTTGGCTCATTCATTCACGACGATCTAGTCCGCCAAAAAGTTACGCGATCCAACGGTAACTTTCACATCTTTCGGCGCGCACTGCGCGCTTCGAGCCCTGAGCCGACCGGTGAACACGCTGGGATCGTGTGCGGTCTTAGACTGCACCGACAACGCGTGAAGGGGATTCGGTGACGTCAGCGGTGAAGACGGCGGCAGTTTGCCTCCCACCCTGCCCCCATGAGTCGACTTCCGCCTCGCCGGCGCTACCATGCCTCGCCTGCCCGAATCCCCCGCACGGCCGGTGGTTTCGATGCTGACGGTCGGCTCGGTGGTGGCTGGTTATCGCATCGAGCGGGTGCTGGGCACGGGCGGTATGGGCGCGGTCTATCTGGCGGCCAACCCGATCTTGCCGCGCCATGACGCGCTCAAGGTGCTGTCGGCCGAGTTGTCGCTTGATCCCGACTTTCGGGCGCGCTTTGTCCGTGAGGCTGATGTGGCGGCTGCGCTTGACCATCCTCAGATCGTGTCGGTGTATAGCCGCGGGCATACCGTCGATGGCCAGCTGTGGATCGCGATGCAATTCGTCGACGGCACCGACGCCGATGCCGCGTTGCGTGCCGGCGCGATGACTCCGCAGCGCGCCATCCACATCATCACCGAGGTGGCGAAGGCCCTGGATT
>NZ_JBAPPI010000488.1:0-2757 GCF_049280035.1 Mycobacterium sp.
CCCATCCAGCGGCGCCTGGCGCGCCGCCTTGCCTGCCAATTCGGCTGCAGCAGAGACGGTTTCATCTGCACCGAGGCCGTAGCGGCGCAGCGCCGCGACGGCAGACTCCTGCCGGACGCGCAACGCGGCCTTCGGACCGGCGATTTCCCACGCCGCCGGCAGCGCCTTGGCGACCCGCGCGGGGGCGAAGTTGTAGAAGATCGCGGTAACCACGTCGGGGGATACCATGCCCAGCGGCGCCGACCGGGCGGCGAAGTAGCCCATCCAGAACCCGCGGTAACCCAGCCCGTTGAGCGCCGCCCGCGCCTCCGGCGCGAAGTACGTGACTGCATGCACCGGCTCGAACCGGTCGAAGAAGCGGCGGGCCAGTTTTGGTCCTCTGCGCACGGTCGCAGTTAACCACATTGAGCTATCAGCGCTTGGCCTGCCATCCTGTAGTCATGGCACAGTTTCGCGATCCGGGGCCAATATCGTTTGATGCCGTCATCGAACGCCCCGACGGGCCAGGAGCTTACGTAACATTTCCTTTCGATGCGCTGGACCTTTTCGGTGTTCGGGCGCGGGTGCCGGTAAAAGCAAGGTTCGACGGCCAGGTGGACTACTCCGGCTCACTGGCCCCGTTTGGGGGTCAGCATCGGCTCGGTGTGCGCAAAGACATCCAGGAGTCCTTGGGCAAGACCCATGGCGACAGGGTCAGCGTTGAGCTGACCCTCGACGCCGACCGTTAGTCGCGGTCGTGGTGGCATGCGGCCTCGAGCTTGATGCCGAACGGATCGGACCAAAACGCGGCGTAGTAGTGACCCGGGTACTGCGGAAAATCTTGGGGCGCATGGATCACGGTGCCGCCCACGCTGATCACATGGTCATGACCTCGGTCGACCAGCGATCGACGTCGGACTATGAAGGCCAGGTGCTGTAAACCGGTCCGTTCCGGCGAGTACGGGCCGGCGACCGCGGTGGGGTAGAAGAACAGGTAGGTGCCGGGTTTGTTGTCGGCGGGTTTGTAAGAGAACTCGTCGTCGCCGGCAAAGAACGCTTCGAAGCCGACCAAAGGCATCAGCTCGTCGTAGTAGCGCTTCGCCGTCGTGAGGTCTGGGACGTTGATTCCGAGGTGACCGAGCATCACTGACCCTTCCTGGATTGTTCGTCGGCAATGATTTCCGGCAACTGGTCGGCGAGTTCTTCGTGCCAGGCGATTTCGGCTCGCAGCCGGTCAAGGCGATGCTTGACCATCAGCTTTTCGGAAACCGTCAGATAGCGGTCGGCAGCACCTGCGCGGGCCTCCCATTCAGTGAGCATCGCTGACAGCGACGCGGCGCGGGCCGCGACAGTCGCCGGGAGATCCGTCAGGTGATCCGGATCCAAACGTGTCATCGCCAAGTCGAACGGATCCGGTTTGATCACGATGTCGCTCAACGCCCGCATCCGCAGGCCTGACAAGGCTTCCCGGCCCGCGTCGGTGATCGACCAAATCTGTCGTGGCGGGTAGGCCCCCGCCTGTTCGACGCGGACCTGCTCGATGAGATTTTCGGTCGCGAGACGTTTGAGCGCGCCGTACAACCCACCCACGGTGATATCGGTCCACATCGCGACATGTTCCTGTTCGGCAAGTAGTCGCAGTTGGTGTCCGTGCATAGGTCCGCGCTGCTCCAGCGACCCCAAAATGAAAACCCGGATCGATGACACCCAACTACTCTTGCATAAGTAGTCTTGCAAGGCTAGTATTTGCCGCATGGTGTCGGCGCTGCTGTATCAAGCGTTTTATCGGATCGGTTTCACTCCGTGGGATGGCCACGAGCTGTCGGCTACATTGCGGAAACTGATCGAGGGCCCGGCCGCATTGCCCGCGGGTACCGCGATCGATATCGGTTGCGGCACAGGCGATTCGTCGATCTATCTAGCGCGCCACGGATGGCAGGTAACGGGAGTCGATGTCGCGGCGAAGGCGCTCGAGAAGGCTGGCGCCAAGGCCGCTGCCGAGCACGTTGAGGTGGACTTCGCGCGGGCCGATGCGACCCGGTTGAGTTCGGCGGGGGTAGGCGAGGCCTTCACGCTGATCCTCGACAGCGGCTGCCTGCATGGCATGAGCGATGACGCCCGCGACCGCTACGTTGCGGAACTCGGCGCGGTAGCAGCCCCGCAATCGCACCTGTTGATCTTCGCGTTCACTCCTGGCGGACAGGTCGGCGTGCGCGGCATCGATCACGCTGAGGTTGAACGACGTTTCACCCCGCAATGGGTTTTAGTTTCGGCCGCAGACGAAACCGAGATGACCAACAACCCCCAACATCCGGCGCGCCACTATCTGCTGCAGCACTGCGCGTAGCTCGCCTCTTACTCACGCGCGACGAGCGCCGCGTGTGAAATTGTGTTGCACACAATGTCTCGCCAGATGGTCGAACAGCACAGGCTGATGAACACGTTCTAGAGTTCTGCGCGGCGCACTTCAGCGATCTCACCAGCCCCTTTAGTCACAAGCTCAAGGGCTAGTTGCTTCTCCGATTTGAATGTGTATGTGATATCAGAGCCCGGGTGATATCGCATGCGCATTCGTTTCCAAAATGATGTGTACCCCGACTTCCTGGTGCGCAGGTGGCTGGTGTGACCGCAGCGGCGGTCGTAGTCGAGGGACGCGCTTCGGCGTAGGCGGCCGCCGAGAAGATCCCCACTACCGCTTCAACATTCGCTTGAGGATCGGCAACACCACGGGAGTCGTCACGAACCGAGTCGATCCGAGCGCCAACTTCACCTGCGGTC
>NZ_JBAPPI010000489.1:0-6646 GCF_049280035.1 Mycobacterium sp.
AGACACCAAAAACTGGCATCCAATATAAAACAACCACACCCACACACGGGAAGTGCAAGATGCAGTCAAAAAAACAACAACAAAAACAAAACCACCAAACACACTATTGAGTTCTCAAACAACACCCCTCCGACCGCGCAACAAGCCCCGCGGCCATTGGCCGCTTGCTCGCTGTGCGGACGACGAGAGACCCACCGAAGTGGAGCTTCCCTCTGGGACATCGCCGCGCTCGACGGACTAGCCGTGTCGCGACGACTTGATCAAGTTACGCGAGAGCAAACGCGGAGTCAACCAACCTGCTAGACGGCGTCTTTCAGCTATCGCAAGATCAAGGGACGCGCTCGACCCCGGCGATATTCCGCTTGCCCCGGCGCAAGACCAGCCAGCGTCCATGCAGGAAGTCGGTTGGTCCGGGTACCCAGTCTTCGTCGTCGATCTTGGTGTTGTTGACGGATACGCCGCCCTCGGCGATTGTGCGTCGCGCGGCAGCCTTGCTCTGCGACAACCCGCTGGCAACCAGCAGGTCGACGATCCCGTCTGGCGTGCCCGGTTTCAATTCAGCGATTGGGGTCTCGCGTAGCGCGGCCGTCAGCGTGGACTCGTCCAACCGGCCCAGCTCCCCGCGGCCGAACAACGCCTGGCTTGCATGTTCAACTGCCTCGGTGGCTTGCTCACCGTGCACGAGGGTGGTGAGTTCGCGCGCCAGTCGCCGTTGTGCTGCACGTTGCTGTGGCCGCGACGCTGTGGCGTCCTCGAGTTCGGCCAACTCGTCTGCGGACAGGAAGGTGAACCAGCGCAGGTACCGAATGACGTCGGCGTCGGCGGTGTTGATGAAGTACTGGTACCAGGCGTACGGAGTCGTCATCTCGGGGTCCAGCCATACGTTGCCGCCGCCGGTAGATTTGCCGAACTTCGTCCCATCGGCCGTGGTCACCAGCGGAACGGTCAGGGCATGCACAGTGGCTGACAGCTTCTGGCGCACCAGCCGCACGCCGGCGATGATGTTGCCCCACTGATCGGATCCGCCGATCTGCAGCACGCAGTGATGGCGCTGGTAGAGCTCGACGTAGTCGTTGGCCTGCAACAGCATGTAGCTGAACTCGGTGTAGGAGATCCCCTCGCCCTCCAGGCGCCGCCGGACGGTGTCGCGGTCCAGCATTACGTTGACCGAGAAGTGCTTGCCGACGTCGCGGAGCAACTCAATTGCTGACATCGCGCTGGTCCACTCCAGATTGTTTTCGATGATGGCACCCGTCGGCGAACCGTCGAAATCAACGAAGCGTTCCAGCTGTCCGCGGATCCGCTCGGTCCATCCTTCGACGGTCTCGGCGGAGTTGAGCACCCGTTCGCCCGTATCGCGAGGGTCGCCGATCAGGCCGGTTGCGCCACCGGCGAGAACGATGGGGCGATGTCCAGCGGCCTGAAAGCGCCGGAGCGCCAGCAGCGGGACCAGGTGTCCGGCATGCAGGCTGGGCGCGGTGGGGTCAAACCCCGCGTACAGCGTGATCGTGCCCCGGGCAGCCTCGCTGGCCAGCGCGTCGAGGCCGGTGGACTGCGCAATCAGCCCGCGCCAGCTCAGCTCGTCGAGGATGGTCATGGCCACAGTGATAGATCCTCTCGCACCAACGCGGCGACGCCGCGGGTGACCGGACGGCGCGTCGGCATCCGGATTTAGTCGCTGGCACCCGGCGCCGGCGCCCGTGGGCTGCGCCGGTAGGCCGAGACTTCCGCCCGGCCCGGCAACCACAGCCGCCACGGCCGGTCGGCGGCCTGGCTGATGCCAACGCGAGGACCGGAAACACTCTCGAGGGTGTCGTTGAGCCGCAGCCGCACCGAGCTGTCGCCGTCGAACAGGTCGATCCCGTTGTCGGCCATGGTGATTCCCAAAGCCGAGCAAAGGTTTCCAGGTCCGCGCGCCAGCGCGATGGTGCGGATCGCGGCACCGCGCCGGGACGCGGCGGCGTCGAGCCCGGTCTCGACAGCAGCCGCCCTGAGCAGCACCGCGGCCGCAATTCCGTCGGCGCCGCACACCACGTTTGCGCAGACGTGGATGCCGTGGCTGCGGTAGGTGTAGAGCCGGCCCGGGGAGCCGAACATTATCGCGTTGCGACCGGTGGGCCCCCGGTACGAGTGCGCCGCAGCGTCCGGCCACGGACCGTCGGGCACCCCGCCGTAGGCCTCTACCTCGACGATCGTGGCGGTGACGCCGCGACCGGTGAGCGTGGCGCCGAGTAGTCGATGCGCCGCCCCGACCGGGTCGACCGCGAGTTGGTCAGCGCCCATCGGACAGATTCTGCCCGCGGCTCTTGACAGCCGGGCGGCAGGGGCGGATATTCATCACATGATGACTTCATCGCATGATGAATTTCTTTCGGATGGCCACGACGTAGTGGTCGACATCAGCCACTTGCGGGTAATTCGCGGGAAACGCCCGGCGCTGCACGACTTCTCGGTGCGCATCGCCCGCGGCAGCATCACCGGACTGCTCGGTCCGTCGGGCTGCGGGAAAACCACGCTGATTCGATGCATTGTCGGCACTCAGCTCATCGCTTCGGGCACGGTGCAGGTACTCGGTCTTCCGGCCGGGTCGGCGCCGCTGCGCCACCGGGTCGGATACCTGCCGCAGGACCCAACGATCTACAACGACCTGCGGATCGTCGACAACGTCCGCTATTTCGGGTCGCTTTATGGCTTTGACAGCCGCGCGGCTGACTCCGCGATCGATCGGGTCGGGCTGACCGATCACAGCACTGCCTATTGCGGCAATCTCTCCGGTGGTCAGCGCACCAGGGTGTCGTTGGCGTGCGCGCTGGTCTGCCAGCCGGAATTACTCGTTCTCGACGAACCGACGGTGGGGTTGGACCCGGTGCTACGGGCCGATCTCTGGGAGCAGTTCGCCGACCTCGCCCGCGCCGGGACCACGCTGCTGGTTTCCAGCCACGTGATGGACGAAGCCGACCATTGCGGTGACCTGTTGCTGATGCGCGACGGCCACTTGGTTACGCAGACCACCCCGACCCAACTACGAGAGGACACCGGATGCACGTCACTGGGGGACGCGTTTCTGTCCATCATCAAGCGCAGCACCAAACGCCGAGCCGGTTAGGTCTGCAGGGATCTCTGAAACCGTACGGCGCGACCACGGTACGGATCCTTCGGCAGCTGGCCGCCGATCATCGCAGCGTCGCGATGATCTTGGCGGTCCCGGTCTTGGTTATCACGTTGATGTACTTCATGTTTGAGAACGCCCCGCACCGTCCGGGCACGCCATCGCCGTTCAACAATGCATGCCTGATCCTGTTGGGCATTTTCCCGCTCTTCGTGATGTTCATCATCACGGCGATCACCATGCAGCGCGAAAGGGCTTCGGGAACGTTGGAGCGCATCCTGACCACTCCGTTGCGTCGGCTCGACCTGCTGATCGCCTATGGGACGGCCTTTTCGATCGCCGCCGCGGCACAAGCCACCCTGGCTTGCGTGGTGGCGTTTTGGCTTCTCGGCTTCGACACCGCCGGCAGTCCTCTTTGGGTCTTCCTGATCGCGATCGTCAACGCGGTCCTTGGCGTCGGTCTCGGATTGTTGTGTAGTGCGTTCGCGCGAACCGAGTTTCAGGCCGTGCAGTTCATCCCGCTGGTGATGGTGCCGCAGCTGTTGCTGGCCGGGATCATCGTCCCGCGCGCACTGATGCCGACTTGGCTGGAGTGGATCAGCAACGTGATGCCGGCCAGCTATGCCCTGGAGGCACTGCAACAGGTAGGCGCGCATACCGAGCTGACCGGCGTCGCGATACGTGACATTCTGGCCGTGTTGGGGTTTGCGATTGCGGCACTGTGCCTGGCCGCCGCTACCCTTCGGCGACGGACTCCGTAGCGTGGCGACGACCAACACCGGGCGCAAGCGGCCCGGCCGTCCGGCCGGGAATTCCGACACACGCGAACGGATTCTGGATAATGCCCGAGTATTGTTTGCCCGCAATGGAATTAACAACACCTCGATACGTGCGGTAGCCGCGGCGGCAGGCGTCGATTCGGCGTTGGTGCATCACTACTTCGGCACCAAGGAAAAGCTATTCGCGGCAGCCGTGGAGATCCCGTTCAACCCGATGGACATCATCGGCCCGCTGCGCGAAGTGCCCGTCGGGGAACTCGGCTACAAGATTCCGTCAACGTTGTTGCCGCTGTGGGACTCCGAACTCGGTGCCGGCTTCATCGCCAGGCTGCGGTCTGCCCTAGCCGGAACGGAGATCTACCTGTTTCGTTCGTTCATCCAGGACGTGATTGCAGTCGAGTTAGGTTCACGTGTCGACAACCCGCCAGGCAGCGGGATCATTCGGATCCAGTTCGTGGCATCGCAATTGGCGGGCGTGCTGTTGGCGCGCTACATCCTGGAATTGGAACCATTCAAATCGCTGCCGGCCGATCAGATCGCGCGGACCATCGCTCCGAACCTGCAGCGTTACCTCACTGGGGACTTGCCGGAGTGGCCCGCGCCATGAGCTGCGCATGCTCGTCGTCACCGACCTCGATCGCCTCGTCGACCAGCAGCACCGGGATGCCGTCTTCGATGCGGTAAGCACGCCGCATCCGCGGGTTGTACAGCAATTCCTCATCGCCTCTAGCGACCAGCACCAGCGGGCCTCGATCGGCCGGGCAGACCAGGATGCCCAGCAGCGTTTCGTCAATCACATCGGTCTCGATTGTCAATGCGCACCGGACAGCTCCATCCGTGCCGTGCCCGTCAACCGCCGGAACTGGTTGGCATCAGCATCGAAGTACCAGGCATGCCGCCCCGCCTTGGGAATCCCCGCTGCCCGCAGGGTACTGACTGTCGGACGGTAAGTGGCGCTCAGCGTCATCTCCGCCACCACATGCACGATGTCGGGACCCAACCCGAACGGCATGGCTGCCACCGCTTCAGTGAGATCGGCTGCCGTGATGGTCGCGCCCGGCCGCAATGTCAACGCTGCCATTGCGACTTGGTGACCATGCATCGGCACGCCATAGGTCACCGCGAGATCGACCGCCGGAATCAGCCCGAGCGCATCGGTGATCGGCTCACAGAACACGATGCCGCGTTCGGTGCGGACCGCCGAACCGCGCCTCCCCACCAGCCAGAAGTCGCCTTCGGTGTCGCGACGGAACAGATATTCGGTGGAGATCCAGGTGTCGGCGGGAGCGAAGACACCGCGTTTGACCGACGCGGTCGGATCAATCGGCCCGCGCGGCTCGGCGAGCAGCACGCCGACTTCGTTGGTTTCCGGTACCCGCACCAGCCCCCGGTCGGTTTCCAGGATCAGGTCATGCTCGGCGTCGTAGGCGCCCAGTTCGACGTGGCCGGCGCCGGGCAGCGGCCGGCCCTGGCTGCCTATCTTGGCGCCGGACACGTTGGCCAGCACCGCATGCCCGTCGGTGGTGGCGAAGAACTCGACGACCCGCGCCGGGGCGAACACGTCGACGACTCGCTGCCACAGTCCGGTCGGCATACCCGAGCCGATGAACAAACGCACCGAGTGATTGCCGTGCAACGCGAAAGCCGGGTCATCGATGACGTCGCGGAGCATCGCCCACGTGTACGAGACGACGGTGACGCCGTACTGGCGCACTTCGGCGACGAATCGGTCGGCGCGCAGGCCGCGGGACAACGCGACGCGGGTGCCCCCGACCACTGCGCCCCCGAGGCTGACCAAAAGCCCGGACTCGTGGTGCAGCGGCGTCAGGCAGTACACGGTGTCGTTACGGCCCAGGGCCGCAGTCGAGGCGGTTCCGAACGCCGACAACGCCCAGCGGTAGTTGGTGATCTGCTTGGCGACGAGCTGGCCGCTTGCTGTGCTGAACCCGACGAACGCGAGGTCGCGCGCATACCCCGGGTTCGGCCGGTACCAGGCCGGCAGCTCGACGGCGTCGGGGTCGATTTGCTCCATGTCGATGACGTTGGCGTCATCACCCAGGTGCAGATCGCGCGACTCACCACCACCGAGAACCAGGATCTGCTCGGGCAATTGCCGCGCGGTCTCGAGATTGGTGGGGTCGGTGATGATTTCGCTCACGCCCCCGAGCCGGACCGACGCGGCCAGGTCGATATCGGGCTTCAACAGGACTGCGACGGCACCCAACCGCGACAGCGCGGCGATGGCGACGAGCGCGCTCGGGCGGGTCTCCATGAGCACCCCGACGTGTTCGCCTTGGCGTACTCCGGCCGCGATCAGGCCGCGCACCACGTTGTCGATGCGCCGGTTCACCGCTTCGTAGGTGTGCACGCGCCCGTCGAAGAGCAGGAACTCGCCGTTGGGAGCATCGTGCGCCTGCTCGCCGATGATCCGGCCCAACGAGATCCGGGTGTGGTCGTTGATCTGGCCCAGGCGAACCAGTCGGGGCAGCGTGCGAACGGTCTCAACCGCCAACGTGCGCACCGATTTATTCGCCGCGAAGACGGCGTCGGCCGCTCCGCGGGCGAATGTCAGTGCCACCTCGGAGGCCTCGCCGAGGCCGTGCATCACCCGGGAACTGAGTGCGACACCGCGATCGGTAGGTTCTTCCGGCTGGTCGGCCATCGGGAAGATGTCCGTGGGCTTGTCGCCGTGTCCGGAGATCCACAGCACCCAATTGGCGACCGTCGGCCAAGACTCTTGTGCCGCTTTGGATCCGAC
>NZ_JBAPPI010000490.1:0-11398 GCF_049280035.1 Mycobacterium sp.
GGTGTCGTTGTCCGCGTTCGCGGTCGTCACACTCGCGATGCCGCTCGGTGCGACCAAGCTCTACCTGTTCGGCATCTCGGTCGACCAGCAATTCCGCACGGAGTACCTGACGCGCCTCGCCGACACCGCGGGCCCCCACGACATGACCTACATCGGGCTGCCGCCGTTCTATCCGCCCGGCTGGTTCTGGATCGGCGGGCGCATCGCGGCGCTGACCGGCACTCCAGCGTGGGAGGTGTACAAGCCGTGGGCGATCACCTCGATCACGATCGCCGTCGCGGTGGCGCTGGTGTTGTGGTGGCAGATGATCCGCTTCGAGTACGCGCTAATCGCGACCACGGCGACCGCCGCGGTCGTGCTGGCCTACAGCTCCCCGGAGCCGTACTCCGCCATGATCACCGTGCTGCTGCCGCCGGTGCTGGTCCTGACCTGGTCGGGCTTGCGCGGCGGGACCAGCGAATGTGAAGCTGGCCGCACACTGGAGCCCGAACGTGAAGCTGGCCGCACAGTCGGCGACGGCCTGGCAGCAAGACACGGGTGGGCCGCGGTGATCGGGGCCGGGATATTCCTGGGCTTCGCGGCGACCTTCTATACCCTGCTTCCCGCCTACAGCGCATTCACCGTCGTGCTGATGGCGCTGTCGCTGGCGGCAGCCCGCTGGCGCGACGGCATCAAGGCGGCGTTGGATCCGCTGCTCCGGGTGGCCGTCATCGGCGTCATCGCGGCGGTCATCGCATCGACCACCTGGCTGCCGTTCCTGTTGCGGGCGACCCGTGACCCGGTCAGCAACACCGGCAGCGCCTTTCACTACCTCCCGGCCGACGGCGCCGAGCTGACCTTCCCGATGCTGAAGTTCACCCTGCTCGGCGCGCTGTGCATGCTCGGCACGCTGTGGCTGGTGGTGCGGGCCCGCTCATCAGTGCGGGCGGCCGGCCTGGCGATCGGGGTGCTGGCCGTCTACCTGTGGTCGCTGCTGTCCATGCTGACGACGCTGGCGCGCACCACGCTGCTGTCGTTTCGGCTGCAGCCGACGCTGACGGTGCTGCTGGCCACCGCCGGCGTTTTCGGTTTCATCGAAGTCGCGCTCGCGTTGGCGGCTCGCGGCCGAGAGCACGCCTGGGGCCGCAGCGTGCTGCCGGTTGCGGCCGCGATCGGACTGGCCGGGGCGATCGCGTTCAGCCAAGACATCCCCGACGTGCTGCGGCCCGATCTCACCATCGCCTATACCGACACCGACGGCCACGGCCAGCGCGGCGACCGCCGCCCGCCCGGCTCCGAGAAGTTCTACCCGTCGATCGACGCGGCGATCACCCGGGCGACCGGAAGGCCGCGCGACGAGACCGTGGTGATGACGGCCGACTACAGCTTCTTGTCCTACTACCCCTATTGGGGCTTCCAGGGGCTGACGTCGCATTACGCCAACCCGCTCGCGCAGTTCGACAAGCGGGCGGCCGCGATCAACAGCTGGGCCAAGCTCAAAACCCCCGACCAGTTCATCCACGCGCTCGACACGTTGCCCTGGGCGCCGCCGACGGTGTTTTTGCTGCGCCACGGCGGCTCGGCCGGCGCGACCAGCAGCTACACCCTGCGGCTGGCCGAAGACGTCTATCCCAACCAGCCCAACGTCCGCCGCTACACGGTGGAGCTCAACGCCGCGTTGTTCGCCGACCCCCGGTTCACCGTCACCACCATCGGCCCGTTCGTGTTGGCCATTCGCAAGCCCAACTACCATCAAGCCCCGTGAGCCGCGCCGTCGACGATGTAGTGGGGGAACCTCCCGCTTGCGGGGGACGAAGCGCAGAAGATACGCGGCGCTCACAGGCTGACACGGGAGCCAACTACCGGGCCGCCCGGGTCGTCGCCGTCGTCGCGGGTTTGCTCGGGGCCCTGCTGGCGATCGTAACCCCGCTGCTGCCGGTCAAACAGACCACCGCTCAACTGAACTGGCCGCAGAACGGCGTGCTCGGCAGCGTGGAAGCGCCGCTGATCGGCTATGTGGCTACTGACCTGACCATCAGCATTCCCTGCCAGGCCGCCGCCGGGCTGGCCGGGCCCGGCAACACCGGCAAGACGGTGTTGTTGTCCACGGTGCCCAAGCAGGCGCCCAAGGCCGTGGATCGCGGCCTGCTGATCGTGCGCGTCAACGACGAACTCGTACTCGTCGTGCGCAACGTCCCGGTGGTCACCGCGCCGCTGAGCCAGGTGCTCAGCCCGGAGTGTCAACGGCTGACCTTCACCGCGCACGCCGACCGGGTCACTGCGGAGTTCGTCGGCCTGACCCAGGGACCCGACGCCGAGCATCCCGGCTCCCCACTGCGCGGCGAGAAGAGTGGCTACGACTTCCGGCCTCAGATCGTCGGCGTCTTCACCGACCTGAGCGGACCGGCGCCGCCCGGCCTGACCTTCGCGGCGACCGTCGACACCCGCTACAGCAGCAGCCCGACCACGCTGAAGATGGCCGCGATGATCCTCGCGGTGGTGCTGACCGCCGCCGCCCTGGTCGCGCTGCACGTCCTCGATACCGGCGACGGGACCCGGCACCGCCGCTTCCTGCCCGCGCGCTGGTGGTCGATCGGCACGCTCGACGCTCTGGTCATCGCGGTGCTGGTGTGGTGGCATTTCGTCGGCGCCAACACCTCCGACGACGGCTACATCCTGACCATGGCCCGGGTGTCCGAGCACGCCGGCTACATGGCCAACTACTACCGCTGGTTCGGCACGCCCGAGGCCCCGTTCGGCTGGTACTACGACCTATTGGCGTTGTGGGCCCATGTCAGCACCACCAGCATCTGGATGCGGCTGCCGACCCTGGCGATGGCGCTGACCTGCTGGTGGGTGATCAGCCGCGAGGTCATGCCCCGGTTGGGTCACGCCGTCAAACAAAACCGGGCCGCGGCGTGGACGGCGGCAGGGTTGTTCCTGGCGGTCTGGCTGCCGCTGGACAACGGGCTGCGCCCCGAGCCGATCATCGCGCTGGGCATCCTGCTGACCTGGTGCTCGGTGGAACGCGCGGTGGCCACCAGCCGGCTGCTGCCGGTTGCGATTGCCTGCATCATCGGTGCGCTGACCCTGTTCTCCGGGCCGACGGGTATCGCCTCGATCGGCGCACTGCTGGTCGCGATCGGACCGCTGCGAACGATCCTGCACCGCAGATCCAAACAATTCGGCTTACTGCCGTTGCTGGCGCCGCTGCTGGCCGCGGCAACCGTCACGGCCATCCTGATTTTCCGTGACCAAACGCTGGTCGGTGAGATCCAGGCCAGCATGCTCAAACGTGCGGTCGGGCCCAGCCTGAGTTGGTTCGACGAACACATCCGCTACGAGCGGTTGTTTATGGCCAGCCCGGACGGGTCCGTCGCCCGCCGCTTCGCGGTGCTGGCAGTTGTTCTGGCGCTGGGCATTACGGTCGCCATGTCGCTACGCAAGGGCCGCATCCCGGGTACCGCTGCCGGGCCGAGCCGTCGCATCGTCGGCATCACCACCATCTCGTTCATCGCGATGATGTTCACGCCCACTAAATGGACCCACCACTTCGGTGTGTTCGCCGGCCTCGCCGGGCCACTGGGCGCGCTGGCCGCGGTCGCGGTGACATCGGTTGCTATGCGATCGCGTCGCAACCGAACCGTGTTCGCCGCCGTCGTGCTGTTCCTGGTGGCATTGTCGTTCGCCAGCGTCAACGGCTGGTGGTACGTCTCGAATTTCGGTGTGCCCTGGTCGAATGCATTCCCAGCCTGGCATTACGCCTTTGCCACCGCGCTACTCGGCCTGACCCTGCTGGTGCTGCTGCTGGCGGGCTGGTTCCACTTCGTCGCGACGGACAACGGGACGCCGAGAAACACCTCGCTGGCGCGAATCATCCAGTCGCCGTTGGCAATCGCAACATGGCTGCTGGTGGTATTCGAGGTGATGTCGTTGACGTTGGCGATGGCCGGCCAGTACCCGGCCTGGACAGTGGGGCGGTCTAACCTCGAAGCGCTGGCCGGAAAGTCCTGCGGCCTGGCCGAAGACGTCCTGGTGGAGCAGGATCCCAACGCCGGCATGCTGGCCCCGGTGACGGGACCGGCCGGCGACGCGCTCGGCGCTGGCCTCTCAGAAGCCTTCTCGCCCAATGGGATTCCGGCAGACGTCCGCGCCGACCCGGTGATGGAACGTCCCGGCGATCGGAGTTTCGTCAACGACGACGACAAGACCGCCAGTAGCCAGGCCGGCACCGAAGGCGGCACCACGCCTGCTCCAGGGATCAACGGTTCGCTCGCCCAACTGCCCTTCAGCCTGGACGCGAGGCGCACACCAGTGCTGGGCAGCTGGCGATCGGGGGTCCAGGTGCCGGCTCACCTGCGGTCGGGCTGGTACCGACTGCCCAATCGCGACCAGGCGGGGCCGCTGCTGGTGGTGAGCGCCGCCGGACGTTTCGACCCTCACGAGGTCCAGGTGCAGTGGGCCACCGACGCCGACGCGGCCGCGGGCAAGCCCGGCGGCTCTTTCCAGTTCGCCGACGTCGGCGCGTCGCCGGCCTGGCGCAACCTGCGGCTCGGGTTGTCCGCAATTCCCAACAGCGCCACTCAGATTCGCCTGGTCGCCAACGACGAAGACCTGGCCCCCCAGCACTGGATCGCGCTGACGCCGCCGCGAATCCCGAAGCTACGCACGCTGCAGGACGTCGTCGGCTCCGCCGATCCGGTGTTCCTGGACTGGCTGGTCGGGCTGGCATTCCCGTGCCAGCGCGCGTTCGGCCATCAGAACGGCGTCGACGAGACGCCGAAGTGGCGCATCCTGCCGGACCGATTCGGCGCCGAGGCCAACTCGCCGGTGATGGACAACAACGGTGGCGGGCCCTTGGGCGTGACCGAGTTGCTGGTGAAGGCGACCACGGTCGCGACCTATCTCAAGGACGACTGGTCCCGGGACTGGGGTTCGCTGCAGAAGTTGACGCCGTATTACGCGAACGCACAACCGGCCCGCCTCGACCTCGGATCGACCACACGCAGTGGCCTGTGGAGCCCGGCGCCGCT
Source organism: Mycobacterium sp. (assembly GCF_049280035.1). Classification (GTDB taxonomy): domain Bacteria; phylum Actinomycetota; class Actinomycetes; order Mycobacteriales; family Mycobacteriaceae; genus Mycobacterium. The sequence goes on from NZ_JBAPPI010000490.1 coordinate 5,013, forward strand.
ACGCCAGTAGCGGGCAGCCGGCGCACCAAGTTTGAAGATGTCGACCTGTCCCGGCCATTGCATTACGGCCTCGAGAGGCACACAAGTAACTTGAACACCAGCGACAGGGCGGTGCACGACCCTGAAATCGGATACGCCGGTGATATCACGCACCGCCAAGGCGTATCGGTGATATCGCATGTGCCCTCAAAGCGAAAACAGGCACTGTGCCCGACTCAGTGACAGCTGGGGCTGTTGTGACCGAGCCTTCGCAAGCTTGCCCAACCCAGTCGGTGAGATCGGTTGCGCTCAGTTAGAACGCCACCAGCCGCCGGCGGGCTCGAAAAGCGGTGACACAGGCGGTGAGGGCCAGCAAGGCGAAAACGGTAAACGCCGAGTGAGCCGCTGCCACCCCACCGCCGTCGGAGATGTTCACCACGACACCGGCCAGCCCGGCTCCGAACGCGCCGAAGATCAACTGCACCGAGTTGATCGCGGTAGCGGCCGTGCTGCCCTCAGCGGGGTCGTCGATGTCGGTCATTGCCCACTCCGACAAATGCGGGTAGGCGGCGCCGATGCCAAGCCCAACGGCCAGCAGCGCCGTCGCGCACAAGATGACGATGCCGACCGGTGCGCCTTGGACATGGCTCACGCCGGCCATCGCCAGGCCGATTGCCATCACCAATGGTGCCGCTATCACCACACCCACGATCGTGCGTGCTCTGTTCAGGGAGCCGCTGCCCAGCCCGCTGATCGTCCAACCGATCGACAGGGCCGCGCCCAACAACCCGGCCATCATCGGCCCCAAGTGGGCCAACCGCTGGCCGAACAACGGGACATACAGGTCCACCTTGGTCGCGGCGACCAGCAGTCCCAGGGTCAAATAGACCCACTTCAACGGGCCAAATCCGAAGACGCTGGCGGGTAGCACCGCCGTGGGCATTCGCCGGTCAACGACCAGAAACATTCCCACCAGCACGGCGCCGACGATCAACAAACTGGCGGTCGCAGTGAAGTTACGCGGCAGCGACGCCACGCTGACCACCAGCGCCGCAGCGCCCAACAGAACTATCGACGGCACCGGAATCCGTGCCGGGACGCGATCGCTGCCCTGCTCGCACTCGTTCGCCGACAGCACGCCAGGCACCAGCACGGACATCGCCACACTCAACATGGCCAGCCCGCCGAACGCCCACCGCCACGCGCCGAACTGCGCGAAAAGGCCGCCAAGTGCGGGGCCGAGTAGCGCACCGATGCCCCACGTCGCCGACGCCATCGCCGAAGCGCGACTCCACAAGTAGCGCGGCAACACGGCGTTGATCACCGCAAAACTGAGGCCGCACAGCAGACCGCCGGCCAGCCCTTGCAAAAAGCGGCCGGCCAGCAAGACCTCCATGTTCGGCGCTGCCGCGCAGACCAGGCTGCCAACACCCAACACCGCGAAGCCCATTAGATAGGACACGGATGAGCCGATGCGATGCAGCAGCGAATTCACGGTCGCCGCGGCGACCACCGACCCGACGAGGTACAAGGTCGTCACCCAGGCATAGATCCGCTCGCCGCCGATCTCATTGATCGTGCTGGGCAGCATGCTGATCGTCAGGAACTCGTTGGTGGAATAAAGCACCACGCCCCCGGCGACCACAGCTGATGTCCGCAGATACCGGGTGCTCCACAACTCACGCCAGTGGCCGGTGGTGAATTGTTTCGAATCTATTAAATGCACCACCGCTGGCCCACTAAACCACGTTTGTCCGGAGGAGTCGAACGGCCTTGGAAGGCGGGTCCGGCATCTCGGTCGAACCAATTCAGCGCGTTCGACGCACGGACCTGCACCGTCATCGGGACGCTCGCCGGGTCTTTGGTTTACGTCACAAAAACGCTTAAAGCCCGCCACGCGGGCTGCATCGTCGCCGGACGAACGCAGTCGCCTACCATCGTCCCTCGTGCCCCACGACGAAAGTGAGCGATCGACGCGTCAGCTCGCGCGGTTGATCGCCGTCGTCGCGGGGATCGCCGGTGTGCTGCTCTGCGGCCTGGTTCCACTGCTTCCGGTCAAACAGACCACTGCGACAATCCTGTGGCCGCAGGGTCTGGCAGACGGGCACGTCACCGATATCACCGCACCGCTGATGGCCGGGGCGCCGCGAGCACTGGACATTTCCATCCCGTGCGCGGCGATCGCCACCCTGCCCGCCGACGGCGGCCTGGTGCTCTCGACGCTGCCGGTCAACGGCTTTGAGACCGGCAAGCACGGGCTGTTCGTCCGGGCCAACAAGGACAAGGTCGCCGTCGCGTTCCGCGACTCTGAGGCCGCCCACGCCGCCCGCTCGGCGGTGACCTCCGGCGCCTGCAGCGTGCTGCACATCTGGGCCGACGCCGGCGTTGCGGGCGCGGACTTCGTCGGGATACCCGGCGCCGCAGGCACTCTTCCGCCGGAGAAGAAACCACAGGTCGGCGGGATCTTCACCGACCTGAAAGTGCCTGCGCAGCCGGGATTGTCGGCCCGCATCGACGTCGACACCCGGTTCATCGTGGCCCCCACCCTGCTCAAGAAAGGCGTGATGGCCCTGGGCGGGCTCGCGGTATTGACCTCGATCGTCGCGCTGGCTTTCCTCGACCGGAGGTCGGGGCGGCGGATGCCGCGCAACCGGGGACGCTGGCTGCGAGTCGGGGTCGCCACCTGGGTCGCCGACGTGGGTGTGATCGCGACGCTGCTGCTCTGGCATGTCATCGGCGCGATCTCGTCGGATGACGGCTACAACCTGACCATCGCCCGCGTTTCCGGGCAGGCCGGATATCTGGCCAACTACTACCGGTTCTTCGGGACGACCGAGGCGCCGTTCGACTGGTATCCCGCTGTGCTGGCGCACCTGGCGGCGGTGAGCACCGCCGGCGTGTGGATGCGGCTACCGGCCACGCTGGCCGGGATCGGCTGTTGGCTGGTCATCAGCCGGTACATGCTGCGGCGGTTGGGGCCGGCGCGGGGTGGCCTGGCCGCCAACCGAGTGGCGGTGTGGTCCGCGGGAGCGGTGTTCTTGGCCGCCTGGCTGCCGTTCAACAACGGGCTGCGGCCGGAGCCGCTGATCGCTTTGGGCGTGGCGGTCACCTGGGTGCTGGTGGAAACTGCGATCGCCACCCGGCGGCTGGTGCCCGCGGCAGTGGCGATCGTGGTGGCGATGTTCACCGTGACCTTGGCGCCGCAGGGATTGATCGCCATCGCGGCACTGCTCACCGGCGCGCGAGCGATCGCCCGGATGATCGCGCGGCGCCGGGCGTCCGACGGTTTGTTGGCGCCATTGGCGGTGTTGGCGGCGTCGTTGTCGCTGATCACCATCGTGGTGTTCCGCGCACAGACGCTGGCCACCATCGCCGAGTCGGCACGCATCAAATATGTGGTCGGGCCGACGATCGCGTGGTACCAGGACTTCCTGCGCTACTACTTCCTCACTGTCGAAAGCAACTCCGACGGCTCGATGACCCGGCGCTTCGCCGTGCTGGTGCTGCTGTTCTGCCTGTTCGGCGTGCTGGTGGTGCTGCTACGGCGCGGCCGGGTGCCGGGGCTGGCCGGCGGCCCGGCCTGGCGGCTGATCGGGACGACCGCGATTGGCCTGCTGCTGTTGACGTTCACGCCTACGAAGTGGGCCATTCAGTTCGGCGCGTTTGCCGGTCTGGCCGGCGCGCTCGGCGCGGTCACCGCGTTTACCTTCGCCCGCATCGGCCTGCACAGCCGACGCAACCTGACGCTGTACATCACCGCGTTGCTGTTCCTGCTGGCGTGGGCGACCTCCGGCATCAACGGCTGGTTCTACGTCGCCAACTACGGGGTGCCGTGGTTCGACATCCAGCCCGTCATCGCCAGCCACCCGGTGACGTCGATGTTTTTGACGCTGTCGATCCTGACCGGGTTGCTGGCCGGCTGGTACCACTTCCGGATGGACTACGCCGGGCATACCGAAGTCAAGGACAACCGGCGCAACCGCGTGCTGGCCTCCACCCCGCTGCTGGTGGTCGCGACGATCATGGTCCTCGGCGAGGTGGGTTCGCTGGCCAAGGGCGCGGTGTTCCGCTATCCGCACTACACCATCGGCAAAGCCAATTTGGCCGCGCTCAGTTCCGGCCTTTCGCCGTCCAGCTGCGCCCTGGCCGACGACGTCCTCGCCGAGCCCGACCCCAATGCCGGCCTGCTGCAACCAGTTCCGGGTCAGCAATTCGGACCCGCGGGCCCACTCGGCGGAGTCAACCCCGTCGGTTTCAAACCCGACGGGGTCGGTGACGACCTGCAATCAGACCCGGTGGTGACCAAACCCGGACTGGTCAATTCCGACGCCTCACCCAACAAACCCAACGTCGCCTACAGCGACTCCGCGGGTACGGCCGGCGGTAAGGGCCCGGTCGGGGTCAACGGCTCACACGCCGCGCTGCCGTTCGGCCTGGACCCCGCCCGCACCCCGGTGATGGGCAGCTACGGCGAGAACAGCGTCGCTGCGCACGCCATCTCGGCGTGGTACCAGCTACCGCCGCGCACCCCGGACCGGCCGCTGCTGGTGGTCTCCGCCGCCGGCGCGATCTGGTCGCACGATGAGGACGGCACACTGAACTACGGCCAGCGGCTGTGGGTGCAGTGGGGGACCGCGGGCCCGGACGGCGCCACCAAGCCACTCGGCGTAGTGGAGCCAATCGACATCGGTCCGCGGCGGGCGTGGCGCAACCTACGCGTGCCGCTTGCGGGGGCGCCGCCGGAGGCCAACGTGGTAAGCATCGTCGCCGACGACCCCAACTTGAGCTCCGACCAGTGGTTCGCGTTCACGCCGCCGCGGGTACCGGTACTGCAGAAGCTGCAGCAGCTGATCGGGTCGCAGGCCCCGGTACTGATGGATATCGCGACCGCCGCCAACTTCCCATGCCAGCGGCCATTCTCCGAACACCTTGGCATCGCCGAACTTCCGCAGTATCGGATCATGCCCGACCGTAAGCAGACGTCGTCGTCGTCGAACCTGTGGGAGGCGTCCAAGTCCGGTGGGCCGTTCCTGTTCACCCAGGCGATGCTGTGGACCTCCACCATCCCCACCTACCTGAACGGCGACTGGTACCGGGATTGGGGATCGGTGGAGAAGTACAACCGACTCGTGCCGGCTGATCAGGCGCCGAACGCCGCCGTCGACCAGGGTGTCGTCAAGGTGTACGGCTGGACCCGCCAAGGACCGATTCGAGCACTCCCTTGACAGTGACCACGACGGCAGACCCCACGGCCCCCGAAGCCGGCGCACGCGATGTGCGGGTGATGCGCTGGGTCGCGACGATCGCCGGCCTGATTGGGTTCGTGCTGTCGGTGGCAACACCGCTGCTGCCGGTCGTGCAGACCACCGCGACGCTGAACTGGCCACAGCAAGGCCAAATGACCAATGTGACCGCGCCGCTGATCTCGCAGACACCGGTGATGATGACGGTCAACGTGCCGTGCGCGGCGGTGCGCGCGATGCCGGCAGGAGGCGGGATGCTCCTGGGCACCGCCCCGAAGAAGGGCAAGGACGCCACGCTCGACGGTTTATTCGTCAATGTCACGAGCAGCCGGGTGGACGTCACCGACCGCAACGTGGTGATCGAAAGCGTGCCGCGGAGCCAGGTGAACAGCCCGCAGTGTCAGCACATCGAGATCACCTCCACCCGGGCCGGCACGTTCGCCACCTTCGTCGGGCTGACCGACGCGGCAGGCAAGCCGGTCAGCAGTGGCTTCGCCGATCCCAACCTGCGCCCGCAGATCGTCGGCGTGTTCACCGACATGACCGGTCCCGCCCCGCCGGGACTGCAGCTTTCGGCGACCATCGACACCCGGTTCTCCACCACGCCGACGACGCTGAAGCTCACCGCGATGCTGCTGGCTATCGTCGCCACCGTCGTGGCACTGGTCGCGCTGTGGCGACTGGACCAACTGGACGACCACCGGATGCGCCGGCTCATCCCGGCCAACTGGAGGTTCTTCAGCTGGACCGACGCCACGGTGATCGTCGCTTTCCTGCTGTGGCATGTGATGGGAGCCAACTCGTCGGACGACGGCTACATCCTCGGTATGGCTCGTGTCGCCGACCATGCCGGCTACATGTCCAACTACTTCCGCTGGTTCGGCAGCCCGGAGGACCCGTTCGGCTGGTACTACAACTTGCTGGCGCTGATGACCCATGTCAGCGACGCCAGCATCTGGATCCGATTGCCGGACTTGGTCGCTGGGCTGGTGTGCTGGCTGCTGCTTTCCCGCGAGGTGCTGCCCCGGTTGGGACCGGCAGTGGCCGCCAGCAAGCCGGCGATGTGGGCGGCGGGCATGGTGTTGCTGGCGGCGTGGATGCCGTTCAACAACGGTCTGCGCCCCGAGCCGATCATCGCGGTGGGCTCGCTGATCACCTATGTGC
>NZ_JBAPPI010000491.1:0-1829 GCF_049280035.1 Mycobacterium sp.
GTGCAGGCCGATATCCGCCGCAAGATTGAGATCGGCTGCTACCAGGGGCTCCGGCACCGCCGCGGCATGCCGGTGCGTGGCCAGCGCACCAAGACCAACGCGCGTACCCGTAAGGGCCCCAAGCGCACCATCGCAGGCAAGAAGAAGGCGAAGTAGTCATGCCCCCAGCCAAGAAGGCAGCCTCTGCCGCGCCCAAGCCCAAGAAGGGTCAGAAGACCCGGCGGCGGGAAAAGAAGAACGTCCCGCACGGCGCTGCTCACATCAAGAGCACGTTCAACAACACGATCGTGACGATCACCGACCTGCAGGGCAACGTCATCGCCTGGGCGTCGTCGGGCCACGTCGGTTTCAAGGGCTCGCGCAAGTCGACGCCGTTCGCCGCGCAGCTGGCCGCCGAGAACGCCGCCCGCAAAGCGCAGGAGCACGGCGTGAAGAAAGTCGACGTGTTCGTGAAGGGCCCGGGCTCGGGCCGCGAGACCGCGATCCGGTCGCTGCAGGCCGCCGGGCTGGAGGTCGGCGCGATCTCTGATGTCACCCCCCAGCCGCACAACGGCTGCCGTCCGCCCAAGCGTCGCCGGGTCTAGGAGGAGACAGACAATGGCTCGTTACACCGGACCCATCACCCGGAAATCACGCCGGCTGCGCACCGACCTCATCGGTGGCGACCAGGCGTTCGAGAAGCGCCCCTACCCGCCCGGCCAGCACGGCCGGGCGCGGATCAAGGAGAGCGAGTACCTCCTGCAGATGCAGGAGAAGCAGAAGGCTCGCTTCACCTATGGCGTCATGGAAAAGCAGTTCCGCCGCTACTACGAAGAGGCTGCGGGCCGTCCTGGCAAGACCGGTGACGAGCTGCTGCAGATCCTGGAAAGCCGGCTGGACAACGTCGTCTACCGCGCTGGGCTGGCGCGCACTCGCCGGATGGCCCGTCAGCTGGTCAGCCACGGCCATTTCACGGTAAACGGCGTGCACGTCAACGTCCCCAGCTATCGGGTGTCGCAGTACGACATCATCGACGCGCGGGACAAGTCAGTGAACACGGTGCCGTTCCAGATCGCACGCGAGACCGCCGGCGACCGTCCGATCCCCAGCTGGTTGCAGGTGGTCGGTGAGCGTCAGCGCATCCTGGTCCACCAACTGCCCGAGCGTGCCCAGATCGACGTGCCGCTCACCGAGCAGCTCATCGTCGAGTACTACTCGAAGTAAACCCCCCTGCACTGAACCCGGTGCAGGTCTTAACGGCATCAAATAGCGGGTGCCGAGAAGGAGAAGAAGAAACACCATGCTGATCTCACAGCGACCCACCCTGGCCGAAGAGGTCGTCAACGACAACCGTTCGCAGTTCGTCATCGAGCCGCTGGAGCCGGGATTTGGCTACACGCTTGGTAACTCACTGCGCCGCACGCTGCTGTCGTCGATTCCCGGCGCGGCCGTCACCAGCATCCGCATCGACGGCGTACTGCACGAGTTCACCACCGTGCCCGGCGTCAAGGAAGACGTCACCGACATCATCTTGAACCTCAAGGACCTGCTGGTCCGGGTGGCGACCGATGAGCCGGTCACCCTGCGCCTCGACGTGCGCGGCCCGGCCGACGCCACCGCCGCCGACCTGCAGGTGACCTCGGACGTGGAGATCCTCAACCCGGACCTGCACATCGCCTCCATCAACGCCAAGGGCCGCCTGGCCGTCGACGTGACGGTGGAGCGGGGCCGCGGTTACGTGTCGGCCGACAAGAACAAGCGGTCGCAGACCATCGGCGTGATCCCGATCGACTCGATCTTCTCGCCCGTGCACCGGGTGACCTTCGACATCGAGCCGGTCCGGGTGGAGC
>NZ_JBAPPI010000492.1:0-1740 GCF_049280035.1 Mycobacterium sp.
CACGAAGTCTCGCGCGTCGAGATCCGCCTGGCGCCGACCGGTCTCGACCAGTCCCAGCGGTATGTCGATGCCCACCGCGTGGATGTCGTTGACGGTGGATAGCAGTGTGGTCAGGCTGTCCGCGATATGCGCGCCGACGAACGCGCCGCAGTCTAGCTCGACGCCAATCCATCCCGTGGTGTAGGCGTCGACGCCGAGCACCCGCATGCCGATCATGGTGCCAGCACGGGCATACCCAGGGATAGCGCCGAAGCGCGGGTGTTCGCGCCTGACCTGCGCTGATCCTGCAACGGCGCGGGCATTTCCCCACCTCGACGCCGTCGCCAGCCAACCAGGACACTAGCCACCATGGATCCCGCACCGCTCCGGATGGCAGACGGTCATGTCTGGTACTTCGACCACAGCCCAGAGACCCAACGGCACACGATCACGGTCAAGACAGCGGGGATGAAGTGCTCTCGCGCATGACGATGACCCGGGATGACGTGCGACGTTTCGCGGACACCATCACTGGCGCACTGGACAGTCTCGCTGCGGGCACCGCGGAGCCGGGCATCGTGGTGACCGAGGACACGATCGTCGTTATGGAAGTCAAGCGGCGAGGAACCGAGGATCGCAACGACTAGCCGTCGGAGACATAAGCGATCCGCCCGCTCGCTCCTGTGCCTGGGCTCAGTCGAACTCGCCGCCACGCACTCCGGCGGTGAATACGACCCACTCGGCCACGGTGATCACTGCGCCCCAGGGCGGCTGGGTCCTGACAAACAACTGCCATTACGCACGGCGACCAGTTTTGTAACGGTGCGTCACCAACATTCGATATACCGAACGCTCGGCTGGCGCGTCAGCGGTCGGGTGGCCAGCGGCACGGGCCGGGTGTTCGGCTTCCTTAGACCGTGTCGCTGGTTCCCCGCCTTTGCGGTCAGTCGAACTGTCCGTTTCTCACCCCGGCAGTGAACGCCGCCCACTGATCCCGCGAGAACGTCAGGTGCCCGCCGGTGGGGTTCTTGGAGTCCCGCACGGCGCGGCCGGCGCTGAGGTCGGCCACCTCTACACAGTTCCCCTCATCACCGCTGTGGCAACTCTTTCTCCAAACCAGTCCTTCGTTCATTCTGAATATCTCCTCTCGATTTGTTCGAGGAACGAAACTGTTTCCCCTTCGCTGAGTGCGAGTTCCGTCAGGCGTTCGAAGGTAGTTGCGTGCCGTTCGACGTCAGGCAGTTTCTCCATGTAAACGGCACCGCCCTTGATTTCTACGTAGACGGTGTTCATAGGCGCCTCTGGGAACCGCAACGCTGTGAAGGACCCCGTCGCCAGCGCGGGATGAAATCCGACCGAGAACGGCAGAACCTGAACTGTGACATTCGGCAGTCTGGCCGTATCGATGACGTGACGAACCTGCTTGCGCATCACGTCGGGGTCGCCCACGACACGGCACACCACGGCTTCGTCAAGCACTGCTCGGAGTATCAGCGGGTCGTCGTCAACGAGCCGCTTTTGTCGAGTTGCGCGCAACCTGGTAAACCGCTCAGCATCGCTGCGCGTGGAAACAATTGCTTCCATGTATCCCTGTGCCTGGAGGAGGCCAGGAAAGATCGAGGACTCGTAGGTCCATACTTCTTCGGCGACGGTTTCCATCCCGAGGAAGTCGGCGAACCAGGGCGGCACGGTGTTGCCGTAGTCGGTCCACCAGCCGCGCTCACCCGATTCCCGGGCGAGGCGTTCGAGGAACTCTGTGTG
>NZ_JBAPPI010000493.1:0-3867 GCF_049280035.1 Mycobacterium sp.
GGTAGGCGGCGGTGCCGAGAATGACGCTGGTGGAAGTGATTCCGGCTGCGGCGACCGCCCGCACCAAACCGAAGTCGACGATTTTGACGTCGCCCTCATCGGAGATCAACACGTTTTCGGGTTTGACGTCGCGATGCACCAGGCCCGCGTGATGTGCGGCGGCCAGCCCGCCCAGCACCGGGCGCAGCACCGCGGCGACCGCGTGCGGTGGCATTGGACCACGCTCGGACAGCAACTCGCGCAGCGTGCCGCCCTCGACGAGTTCCATCACCAGGAACGGGTGACGGGCGTCCAGGCCCTGGTCGTAGACCGCGACGAGCCCGGGGTCTTTGAGTCGGGCGACCGTGCGGGCCTCGAGCTGGAAGCGGGTGAGGAATTGCTGGTCGCCGGCGTAGCGAGAATCCATCACCTTCAGCGCAACCGGCCGGTCCAAACGGGTATCGAGCCCGCGGTACACCGTCGAGGTGCCGCCGGTGGCAATCTTGGTCGCAACGCGATATCGCCCGTCCAGCAGCGCGCCCTCGAGAGGATCGTGCGTCGCCGCTGCAGCCACGGGGTTCATCGTAGGTGGCTGTATGGAGTCGGCCTGAAATCTCTTCATCGCGTGCCGGAATAACCGGGCCCGGCCTACTCTGAGGCGGTGAGCAGGATTCCGGCCGGCGACGACGTTCTGGACCCCGACGAACCCACCTACGATCTTCCCGGCGTCGCCGAGTTGCTTGGCGTGCCGGTCACCAAGGTGCAGCAACACCTGCGGGAAGGTCATCTGGTGGCGGTACGGCGTGCCGGTGACGTGTTAGTGCCGCGGATCTTGTTCACTGATTCCGGCGAGGTGGTCAAGAGCCTGCCCGGGTTGCTGATGGTTCTGCACGACGGCGGCTACCACGACACCGAGATCGTGCGCTGGCTGTTCACCCCCGATCCGTCGCTGACCGTCACTCGGGACGGAACGCGGGACGCCATCTGCAACGCCCGCCCGGTCGACGCGCTACACGCCCACCAGGCGCGCGAAGTGCTGCGCCGCGCGCAGGCCATGGCGTACTGACGCAGGCTTTAGTCAGCTGAGCCGACCGGCGCCGCCTCCGGCTCCGGCTCCGGCTCACGAGACAACGTGTACCAGGCGATCAACGCGCACGTCGTCGCGACCAAGACGTGAACCCACGAGTACATCCCATGGGCGCCATCGGGTTTGAAGATAACCATGATCCAGGTGGAGAATCCGGCGATCGCCGCGACTGCCGACCGCGACTGGGCCAGCGGGGCCACCACCGCCAGCGGCCAGGTGTAGTACCACGGCAGCGCGCCGGGCACGAACAACACGACGATGACCATGGCCCAGCCGATCCCGGTGAGCGCCTGGCGGTCGTCGTGCCGGAATCGCCACCACAGCAGCGGCAGCGACACCGCGATGATCGCGATCCCGATGAGCCGCGTGACCTGCAGCACGCCATAGAAATTCACCGGAAAGAACAATCCGCCGACGGTATGGATAAGGTTGGCGGCCGCCGTCGGGATCGTCAGCCAGTTGATGATCTTCACCGAGCCGGCCAACGCGGTCAGCCAGCCCAGCCCCACTCCGGCCACCCCGGACAACACCGCGAACACGGCGACGAAGATCAGCACAGATACGCCGGCTGCCGTTGCGAAGGCCGGCATCGGCCGGTATCCGCGCCGCTCGCGCAGATGGCGCATCCAGACCCAGACCAAAAACGGCAGCGCGATCCCGGCCGTGGCTTTGACCGCGACCGCCACGGCTACCAGCGTGATGCCCGCTACGTGATGACGCTCGAAGGTCAGCGCGATGCCGGCGGTCATCAGGCCCACCATCAACATCTCGTTGTGCACTCCGCCCATCAAATGAATGATCACCAGCGGGTTGAGCACACAAATCCACAGCGCGATGGGCGCGTCGGCGCCCAGATGACGGGCCAGCCGGGGTGTCGCCCAGATGAGCAACGCCAGTCCGGGCAGCATGCACAGGCGCAGCAACATGGTTCCGGCGATCACATGATTGCCGACCAGCGTCGTTACCAGCCTGGCAATCATGATGAATGCCGGACCGTATGGTGCGGTGGTGATTGTCCAGATGGGACTCACGTTGTCCAGCAACGGATTCGGATTCTCAATCGGGCCGACGGCATATGGGTCCAGGCCGTCGCGCAGCAGTGCGCCCTGGGCCAGATACGAGTAGGTGTCGCGGCTGAAGACCGGCACCGACAGCAGTAGCGGTGCCAACCAGAAGCCGGTCGTGGCCACCATGGTGTATTCGCTTGCACTGCCGGCCAGAACACGTCGGCCCAGCCACAGCCACGCGGTCAGCATCACCGTGACACCCACCCACAGCAGTACCGACGACAGCACCAGCCCGTGGCCGTAGCGCATCCAGGACAGGTGCAGCGACTCCAGCAGCGGGTCATGTTGTTTCGTGCTGCCCGCGCCGAGTCCACCCGCGGTGATCAGCACCGCGCCCAGGCAGCCCAGCAATGCCGGTCGGCCATCGGCTGCGACGATGAATTCCCGCAATCGTGAAAAGTGTTGCGGCTGCTCGGTAGCCGAGCCGGAAGTCGGTGTGGACGCACGCGTGGACATCTGCGTCACGCGGACCGGTTGGCGGCTAGTCTGGCAAGCTCGGACAGCCCGGTCTTAGCCGCCGAATGGATAGGTGCATCGGCCAGAGTGGCCAACGCCCGCCGGGTCAGCGTGTCGATTTGGTCCTCGGCCGCGGCCAATGCGCCGACCCGCTCGATGACCCCGCACAGTTCACTCACCTGCGCGTCGGTCAAGGCGGTACCGATCGAAGCGCGTAACAGCTTGGCGGCGGCCGGATCTGACTTGTCGGCCAATTCCACCGCCGTTGCCAGCAGCACCGTACGCTTGCCGGACCGCAGGTCGTCCCCGGAGGGCTTGCCGGTGACGGCCGGATCGCCGAACACACCCAACACGTCGTCGCGCAGTTGGAATGCGACGCCTAGATCGGTGCCGACCTCGTGGAAAAGGGCATGCACGTCGGGTCTCTCGGCAGCCGCGGCCACCCCGATTTGCAACGGACGCGACACCGTGTATGAGGCGGTCTTAAAAGTGTTGACATTCATCGCCGATGCGATTGACTCTGCGGCGCTGGCCTCGGCAACGATATCGAGGTATTGACCGCCGAGTAACTCGGTGCGGATGTCGACCCAGACTCGCCGCACCCGGCTGTGCGCATCCGGCGGCAGATCGACGCTGGCGACGATATCGTCTGCCCACGCCAGCGCAAGATCGCCGAGCAGGATGGCCGCCGAAATGCCGAATTGGTCAGCCGACCCGCGCCATTGCCGGTCGCGGTGCAATGCAGCGAACTGTACGTGCGTTGTCGGCCGACCCCGGCGAGTCGCCGAGCAGTCGATCACATCGTCATGCACCAACGCCGAGGCATGCAGTAGCTCCAGCGCGGAGAACAACAGCAGCACTTGGGCGTCGGCCTCTTTACTCGACACCGAACGCCAGCCCCAGTAGGCGAAGGCGGGGCGCAGCCGCTTGCCGCCGCTGAGCACGAACTCTTCCAGGCCGGCCGTCAAGCGCTCATAGTCGCTGCCGACGTAGGCGGCCGCACTGCGGCGGTCGTGTAGGTACCTGCGCAACTGGTCCGTGACGGCCGTGATGCTATGGGCCAACTCGACGGTTGCCGCTGCTTCTATGCTCAGCGCGACGCCCCTTCCTGGTCGGCTTCTATCATGGCCCGCCAAGTCTATTCGGCGGCGCGCTGTCCAGCAGGTTTTGCCCGACTAGGTGTACCCAGCCCGCATCGTCGCCGGGCAGTTGCTTCGACAGCCTCACTTTCTCGCACCTATGCTGTCGGGTGATCCGCGCTCGCCAGCCGGCCAGCTG
>NZ_JBAPPI010000494.1:0-1961 GCF_049280035.1 Mycobacterium sp.
CCCGAGATCCTATGTCGGACGTTGACACTGTGACAGTGAACTGTCATCTTTGGTTAGGTTGTGTCAAAGGAGCTGCGCAGTGACGGATCTGAAGTCCCCGAGGCAAGCAGAGCCGTCGGCCATCGAACCCGCGCGGACCAAGACGCTGCGGCCAGTACTGTTCTGGTCGAGCCTCGGCACGGTGTGCTTCGTCGCCGCCGCCTACGTCTACATCTCATGGATCGTGTCGGGCAATGCGACTCCGGTGAGTCCGGGTCCCGACCCGATCCCCCGAGCCACTCAGTGGGCGATGACCGCCTTCCAGATCGCCTGCCCCGTGCTGGCACTGGTCGCGATCGTCTATGTGATCCGCAAGAGCGTGCGCGAGCGTCAGCTCTGTGTCGAAGCCGCCATCGTGATCGGATCGGCGATCGCCTGGTGGCACGATCCCTTGATCAACTGGTTTCAGCCGGCGCTGTTCTACAACGCCGGGTTGGTCAACTTCGGTAACTGGACCGAGAACATCCCCGGCTGGCTAAGCCCGGACGGCCGATTGATGGCCGAGCCGGTGCTGATGATCGGAATGATCTACATCTGGATGCCACTGGCCATGGGCTCGATCGCCCGCGGGGCCATGGGCCGCGCCCGCCACCGGTGGCCGACGCTGGGACCCGTCCGCACCTTCTGCGCCGGTTGGCTCGCGGTATACGTCATCGAGTTTCCGCTCGAGATCTTTGCGGTGCGCCACGGTCTGCTCGGCTATCCGGCATCGATTCCCAGCGTCACGCTGTGGGCGGGGCAGACTATCCAGATACCGCTCTACGGCCCCATCCTGTGGTCGCTGGTGCTCAGTTCGAGCGGCGCATTGATGTTCTTCCGCAACAATAAAGGCCAGATCCGGGTGGAGGCGGGTGTCGAGACTCTGGAGCGGGCCGGACCACGGGTCAGAGGACTGCTCAGGGTGCTGGCGGTCACCGGCTTTTTGCACGTGGTGGCGATCGGCGTGTACGACCTGCCGGTGAACCTCGCCGGCTTTTACGCCGGGCCGACCCAGACCTACCCGACCTATCTGCGCACGCAGTACTGCGGACCGGACACGCCCCGGCGCTGTCCCGATGGCACCCGCTTCGACGATCGCTAGGTCGGGCTACTTCAGGACCGCGGGCAGGGCAGCGAACTCCTGGCGGATCAGGTCGTCGAGCGAGCGGCCCGGCGTCGACAGCCACTGGTTGAGGGCCCGCTCGACGAGCAGCATGCCGACTGCCGCCAAGAGCCGGCATTCGCTGTCGGGGGCCGGCATTCGGCGTCGTTCGGCGATCACCTTGGCGACGGTCTCGGCGTTTGCCTCGTGGTTTTTGCGCTCGCGGCCCAGCAGCACGAGCGACGACGCGACGGCATCGTGATACTGCGCGATCCTCTTGCGGATGCGGTTGAGGCCTGGCGCAAGCAGCGCGAATGAATTCGCCAACGCCTCGAAATCTGACGCCCCCTCCGGTTGAGCGAGGTAGACCCCGCTCACTGCCTCAATGAAGTCGTACTCGCCGAAGAAAAGCACTGACTCCTTGGTCGGGAAGTACCGGAAGAACGTCCTGGGCGAAACCCCCACTCTCTCGGCGATCTGGTCCGTAGTGGTCTCGTCGTACCCGTTGGTGCTGAACAGGTTCAGGGCCGCATTCAGCAAAGCATTCCGGATCCGGTCCGCATGCTCGTCCCGCGGTGATCGGTCGCCCCGGGCCATCCGCCAACCCCCTCGTCTCTCTGGGTGTCCCGACAGTACAACGACTGCGGGTACCGCCACATCGTTGACACTCGTCGTGGTACCGACGATACTTCCGACATATGACAGTGCACTGTCAAAATTATATCTGAACGCGGTCGGCGTGTGCAGAGAGGAACTCCGTCTAAATGACCGAACTGGGCGTGACTGGAACACTGAATATCAACGATCTGCCCTTCGCGGAGGACCGTACGCGCGCGTGGCG
>NZ_JBAPPI010000495.1:0-1817 GCF_049280035.1 Mycobacterium sp.
CAAGAAGATCGTCGGTACTGGCGTCGAGTGGTACATCACGCCGGGATCGAACAAGCCGATGCGGCGCAGGGATCCCAATGGCCTTGTCTGCCATTGGATTCTCGAGATCCATCTGAACGACTCCGCCCACGGCTTCGGCGGATTCTACGAGCAGTTGCTCGACCTGCCCTGAGCCGATTCAGCCGACGGGATAAACCACCCCGGTCAGCTCCTCGGACACCGCCCACAGCCGGCGCTGCAGGTCGACGTCGTGAGACTTGCGGCTGGATCCCACCACCTTTGGGTAGCCCCGCGTTTGCGCGAAGCCGTCGGGTCCGAAGTACTGGCCGCCGAGCACCTGAGGGTCGCTGGCAGCACGAAGCGTCGGCAGGGCGCCCATGGCGGCGTCCTGCAACAGCGGTTCGATCACGGGTAGGCGGCCGCAGCCCATCCAGGCAGGTGGCGCATCAACTCGGTGTTCGAGCCGCCGGGGTGCGCGGCCGCGGCGATCGTCGTTGCATGCGGAGCGAGCCGTCGTTGCAATTCGTAGGTGAACAACAGGTTGGCCAGCTTGGCTTGTCCGTAGGCCGAGACCCTGTTGTAGCTGCGTTCCCACTGGAGATCGTCGAAGTGAATGTCGGCGCGGATGCGGTGACCGACGCTGCTGACGGTCACGACCCGTGAACCCGCGACCGGCAGCAGCCGATCCAGCAGCAGACCGGTAAAGGCGAAGTGGCCCAGGTGGTTGGTGCCGAACTGCAGCTCGAAGCCATCCTTGGTAGTTGACTTGGGTGTGTACATCACGCCGGCGTTATTGATCAGCAGGTCGATGCCGTCGTGGTCGGACCGCAGTTGGTCCGCCGCGGCGCGGATGGAGTCCAGCGATGTCAGGTCCAGCTCCTGCAGCGCCACGCTGCCGTTCGGGCTGCGCCGACTGATCAGGGTCGCTGCGTCCTTGCCCTTGTCCAGATTGCGCACCGCGAGAACGACGTGGGCGCCGTGCTCGGCCAGGGCGGCGGCGGTCTCGTAGCCGAGGCCGGTGTTGGCTCCGGTGATGACGGCGACACGACCGGTCTGGTCGGGGATGTCTGCGGTTGTCCACTTGGCCATGACAAGGCTCCTAAGCTGTAAGCTAACCGGGGCGGCCGCTCCGTTTGATCCAAATATACGGAACGCGCGCCCCGTTTTGCAATATGGGTTGAAGGCGAGGTGATTCCGCGATGGCTCAACCCGCACGGCCACTGCGCGCCGACGCGGCACGCAACCGCGCGCGCGTGCTGGAAGTCGCCTACGAAACCTTTGCGGCCGAGGGCTTGTCGGTGCCGATCGACGAGATCGCCCGGCGCGCCGAAGTCGGAGCCGGCACGGTCTACCGGCACTTCCCGACCAAGGAGGCGCTGTTTCAAGCCGTCATCCAAGACCGACTGCAGCGCCTCGTCGACGACGGATACGCCCTGCTGGAATCCGCGGGGCCCGGCGAAGCCCTCTTCAGCTTTCTGCGCTCGATGGTGTTGCAGTGGGGCGCGACGGACCGCGGCCTGGCCGAGGCGCTGGCCGGGTTCGGCATCGGCATCGAACAGGCCGCACCCGACGCTGAGGACGCATTCCTCGCCTTGTTCGACGAACTGCTATGCGCCGCTCAGAAAGCGGGTACGGCGCGTCAGGACATCGGCGTGCACGAAGCGAAGGCAATCCTGGTCGGATGCCAAGCGATGGAGGCCTACAACCCGGCGCTGGCCGAGCAGGTGACCGACGTCGTCATCGACGGCTTGCGTGCCTTGTCATAACGCCTGGCCGTCCTTGCACTCGGCATAGGCGAGTGCTAAGAATGACGTTGG
>NZ_JBAPPI010000496.1:0-2016 GCF_049280035.1 Mycobacterium sp.
GGGCGAGAAAGGCGTCGATCAACTCCGGGTCGGTGTTGGCGCGCGATGCCAGGTCGGTCACCTCGTCGATGGCCGACGGGCCGATCCACTGCACCCAGCGGTTGCACTGGAAGTTGATGCTGACGTCGCGGTGAAAGCGGCGGTAGCCGATTGGCGGGGTGGCGCCGGTGCAATCGATCCGAGGTGCTGACGTGTCCATTGTGGCTCCTATTGCAAGTTGTCTTGCAATAGCATGCGCCTCGCCTAACCGTAATGCAAGTAAAGTTGCGATAGACTTACAGCCTATGACTGCAGGCGTATCGCATCGCCGCGGCGAGCATGTCCGGCAGACCGTCTTGGCCGCCGCGTTCGAGGAGCTGGCCGCCAACGGGTTCGACGGCGCCACCGTCGCCGGGGTCGCAAAGCGCTCGGGTGTGCACGAGACGACGGTGTACCGGCGATGGGTGACCCGGGAGAACCTGTTCTTGGCTGCCCTACTCGAGCGCAGCGCCGACGCGATCCCCGCTCCCGACACGGGTTCGACCCGCCGAGATCTGCTCGCGATCGTTCGGGGCATCATCGCCTACGTGTGCTCGCCCGAAGGCAGGGCGGTGTTGCGCGCCGCGACGCTGCCGGTCGACCACGTCTACGCCGATGCGCGCGAAGCTTTCTGGGCGCGGCGTCTGGACGTGTTGTCTCCAGTGGTGGCGCGCGGTATCGAGCGTGGTGATCTGCGTACCGACATCGACGCCCGGCTGCTGCTCGAGATGTTGATCGCGCCAATTCACGGCCGGCTGCTGCTCACCGGTGAACTCGTCGACGACGACCTCGCCGAGCAGTTGGTCGACGTGGCGCTGAACGGCGCCGCCTCGAAACCTGTCGAACGCTGAGGGCTTGATGCCGTTCCGGGCCCGGCGACGTTTCCCTATGCTGAGCAAGTGCCAAACACTTATCGAGTCGTTCAGTGGAACACCGGAAACGTCGGCAAGAGCTCGCTGAAATCGATCGCCGGCAACCCCCTACTCGAGTTGGTGGGCTGCTATGCCTGGTCAGCGGAGAAGGTCGGCCGTGACGCCGGCGAGTTGGTCGGGATTGCGCCGATCGGAGTCGCCGCCACCAACGACGTCGACGCGCTGCTCTCCCTCAAACCGGACTGCGTGGTCTACAACCCGATGTGGATCGACGTCGACGAGCTGGTCCGCATCCTGTCGGCGGGCGTCAACGTCGTGACCACTGCCTCCTTCGTCACCGGGCACAACCTCGGCGGCGGCCGCGACCGGATCGTCGAGGCCTGTGAGAAGGGCGGCTCCACGATCTTCGGATCCGGCGTGAGCCCGGGCTTCGCCGAGCTGTTGGCCATCGTCTCGGCGATGGTGTGCAACCGCGTCGACAAGGTCACCGTCAACGAGGCCGCCGACACTACGTTCTACGACTCGCCGGAAACCGAGAAGCCGGTGGGCTTCGGCCATCCGATCGACCACCCGGACCTGCAGGCGATGGCCGCGAAGGGCACCGCGATCTTCGGCGAGGCTGTCCGGCTGGTGGGCGACGCGCTCGGCATCGAACTCGACGACGTGCGGTGCGAGGCCGAATTCGCGCAAACCACAGCGGATCTCGAGATGACGTCGTGGACCATCCCGGCGGGATGCGTGGCGGGCGTCTACATCAGCTGGCAGGGAATCGTCGCCGGCAAGACCGTCATCGACCTCAATGTTCGGTGGCGTAAAGGACAGACGCTCGAACCGGACTGGAAGATCGACGGGGACGGCTGGATCATTCAGGTCGACGGGCAGCCCACGGTTACCACCAAGGTGGGCTTCCTGCCGCCGCCGTATTTCGAGGCCACGACGCTCGAGGAATTCATGGATCTCGGTCACATCATGACGGCGATGCCCGCGATCAACGCGATCCCGGCTGTCGTCGCCGTGGCGCCGGGCATTGCCACCTATACCGATCTGCCACTGACGCTGCCCCGGGGCACCGTCCCGACGACCTAGCGGGCCGGAATGTTCTGCAGCTTGGGCGCCAGGTCGGGGC
>NZ_JBAPPI010000497.1:0-2781 GCF_049280035.1 Mycobacterium sp.
AGCATCCGCCACGCGGTGTCGGCGGCCTTCGGGCGGCGCAGCGCCTCGGCGATCGACGAGCCGCCCAGCTCGTCATGGGTCAACCGCATGACGCGGTCCGCGGCCAACGGGTCCGACGTGAACTGGGCCAACAGCTCGAGAATCCGCGGCAGATCAAGCCGCAGCCGGTCGGCGTCGAATTGCCAAGCTGGAAACCAGGTTTGGTTTCCGACGGCCGAGCCCAGCAGCTTGCCTCGGCTGCGCAGCCGGTGCACGGCCTGCGGCGAATGCAGATCCAGCCGCTGCTGCACCTCCGGTGTCGGCAGCGAGCCCTCGACGAATTCGCGGACCAGCGCGCCGCGCCGCTCGTCGTTCAGGCTGCGGGCGGCGATGCGCTCCAGCGTGCCTTGCGGCGCGGTCGGCGCCTCCAGGATGGCGTCGAGCACTTCGGCGAAACTGGAGTCGTTGCGGGCACGTTCGGCGACCTGGCGAGCCAGCGGGGCAACGGCGGTCGACACGCCTCCAGGTTACCAGCCGCGTAGCTCAATTGAAACAATCGAAACAGAACGAGGTATCTATCCGCCCGGGCGGCCATTTCTGGCGCCGCGTGCGATTTGCTGGCGTAGCATCTCGTCTGCGCGTGCGGCTGATGGGGGATCTATCGGAGCCAATGCAGTTGGAGGCGCGGATGACCGACCCGCAAAGCCCCGCTGTCACCGCCGAAGGGCTGCTAAAGGACGTCAAGACCTTCTTCGATCACGGCGAATTCTTCCGCGCCTACGACATGGCGGCCGAGGCGCTGGACCTGTTTCCCGGCAACGTTGGACTCGCCCATCGGGCGGTGCTCAGCCTCGCCAATGCCGGTGCGACGGCGCTTGCGCTCGACAAGTATCACGAATTCGGCCTCGATACACGAGGCGAGACCGACGTCCGCAGCCTGCTCGGCCGGCTGAAGAAGGACCAGGCCTTCGCCGCGACAGGCGAGGCGCGCGACGACTTGTTCCGCGAGGGCCGGGCAATCTATGAGGACGCTTTCCGCGCCGCCACCGTCGCTGGCGACCCGGAGGCCTATTACCCGGCCATCAATGCCGCGACCTTGGCGCTGTTTGCCGGCGACGCCGAGGCGGCTGGCCGGGTCGCCGGCGAGGTTCTCGATCTCCTAGCGCCACGCATCGCCAGTCTGGATGACGCTGCGGCCGATCGCTATTGGGTGCTGGCGACCGCACTCGAGGCCCATCTCGTTCGGGGCGATCTGGACGCGGCGCGTGGCCTGGTCGACCAGGTCGTCGCGGCAGCCGGCCACGACGACGCAGCGCTCGCCACCACGGGCCGGCAGCTTGAGCGCATCGTTGCGGCGAAGCAGCTCGATCCCAGCGTGCTGGGTGCGTTCAAGCCGCCGACCGTCGTCCATTTCCTCGCCAGCAATAAGCAGGCGGCGACGGTGGCGGCCGATATTGCCGCGCTGCTGAAGGGGATTCGCATCGGTGTGGCGTATGGCTCGCTCGCCGCCGGCGCGGACATATTGTTCGCTGAGGCGCTGCTCGAGCAGGGCGTCGCCCTGAATATCGTCTTGCCCTTCGCCACCGCCGATTTCATCGAACAGTTAGTCCGCCCGGCGGGCGAGGACTGGGTCACGCGCTTCGAGGCCTGTCTCGCCGCGGCCGAGACGGTGCGCTTCGCGACGGAGGACGCCTATCTGGGCGACGATCAGCTCTTCACCTACAGCAGCAGCCTGGCGATGGGCCTTGCCATCCTGTGTGCCCGCCATCTGCATGCGCCGCTGATGCAGTTGGCGGTGTGGGACGGTGTCGTCGATGAAGGCGCGATCGCCGACACCGCCGCCGATATGAGCGCTTGGCGCGAGGCTGGCCATCCGGTCAAACTCGTGCCGACCGGTCCAAACGCAAACGTCGAGAACCTTCCGCCCTGGCACCGTCCGAAGGTCCCCCGGGGCCGCCGCGACACGCGGGCGATGCTCTTCGGCGACATCCACGGCTTCAGCAAGCTGGGCGACGCCCAGCTGCCGTTATTCACCGACACGATCATGGGCACGCTGGGCGAGGTCGCGCGCCGCCACAAGCAGCACATCGCCTTTGTAAATACTTGGGGCGACGGCATTTTCGTGGTCTTTCGCGATGCCGGCCGGGCCGCCGCTTGCGCGCTCGACATGCAGGACGCGATGGGCGCGATCGACCTCAAGGC
The DNA here is from genome assembly GCF_049280035.1 of Mycobacterium sp. Classification (GTDB taxonomy): domain Bacteria; phylum Actinomycetota; class Actinomycetes; order Mycobacteriales; family Mycobacteriaceae; genus Mycobacterium. Next base: position 2,182 of record NZ_JBAPPI010000497.1, read on the forward strand.
GGCTGGGCTGCCCGAGACGCTCAAGCTGCGACTCGGCGGCCATCTTGGGCCGGTCTATGAGCTGGAGGATCCGGTCACCGACCGGCCCAACTATTACGGCGCCCACGTCAGCCGCGCCGCTCGCATCGAGCCGATCACACCGGAAGGCTGCGTCTACGTCACCGAGACATTCGCGGCGATGTTGGCGTTGCACAATGCCGGTCAGTTCGCATGCGACTATGTCGGCAACACCGAGATGGCCAAGCATTACGGTCGGCTCCGCATGTTCCTGCTCCGGCGCGCCGGCGACGGCAAAGGCCCGCCAGTGCTGGGCGATATCGAGCGCGCGGCGGTGGCCCGACCAACACTGAACGCGGTCGCGAAATAGACGAGGTACGACAGTCTCGAAAGTTCGTTTCGGTTGGCATCGTTAACGTGGGCTTGTGTGACATCCTGTGCAGGTGTCCCCAGGGCATCCTCCTTCCGGAGTAGTGACGTTTTTGTTCACCGATGTCGAGGGTTCGACCCGTCGGTGGGAGGCCGACGCGGAGGGCATGCGGGCGGCGCTGGCCGCCCATGACGAGGTGTTGCGAAATGCGATCGAGGCGCACGGGGGCTGGT